>JAGBGV010000096.1 GCA_017935805.1 Clostridia bacterium
AGCCTGCAAAGAAGCAGAAAAAGATCGCAGTAATCGGCGGCGGTATCGGCGGTATGGAAGCAGCTATCGTTTGTGCGAAGCGCGGTCACAAGGTCAGCCTTTACGAAAAGACAGACAAGCTTGGCGGCGTGTTCATTGCGGCGGCTTCTCCCTCATTCAAGGAAAAGGACCGTGCCCTTATCGCTTGGTACAACCGCGAGATCAGAAAATATCCCATTGACGTTCATATGAATACCACAGTTGAAGATATCACAACTCTCGATGCAGACGAAGTGATCGTTGCAACAGGTGCAAAAGCGAAGCGTCTTCCCATCAGCGGTGCTGACAAGGCTATCGAAGCGGTCGACTTCCTTCTCGGCAAGGCTGAAGTTGGCGAAAATGTTGTAATCATCGGCGGCGGACTTACCGGATGCGAGATCGCGTATGAACTCTACCTCAACGGAAAGAAGCCTGTAATTGTTGAGATGCAGGACGACCTTATCACCACAAAGGGCATCTGCCTTGCAAACACAAGCTATCTCCGTGACTTCTTTAAGGCAAACAAGGTTGAAGTTCACCTTGAAACAGGCGTAACAGAGATAAAGGACGGTGCTGTTACCGTTAAGGATAAGGACGGTAAGGTTTTCGACATTCCCGCAGACAGCGTTATTCTCTCCGTTGGCTACAATCCCGCACCTATTGCGAAGAAATCCGGCAAGGTACACATCGTTGGCGACGCATCCGCAGTTGGCAACCTGCGCACAGTTATCTGGCAGGCGTGGGACGTTGCAATGAAGCTGTGATGTTAGCTGCCTGATTGTGAAAGTTTTTGGTCCAGCTTTTTTCAAAAAGGTGGCAGGGTCAATGTCCGCAGACGTCGAAATACCCAGGCGTTCGAAAAAGTTTCTCTTTTGCTACTTTTCTCTTCGCTAAAAGAGAGAAGTAGATCAATCTAAGCAAGCGAAAGGAATACATAATATGCAACTTACCGAACAGCAGCAGGCTATACTGAACGGGTCAGAGGGCGAAGTTCTTGCCAAGGTCATGAAGACAATGGTCAAGTACGGCGAAGCCTTCGGCGCTGAAAAGCTCATTCCCGTTACCAGTGACTATAACCACCTCGTTACATCCTTCGGACTTAAGATGATGACTCCCGTATTCGATCTTATGCAGCAGCTTATCGACTCGGGTGCCGTATCAAAGCAGAAGTTCTCCGTTGACCCCAGACCCCTTGACAAAAACGTTCCCGCAAGCTTTTTACAGAATTTCATTTTTAACAACTTCATGTACTCCACACAGGAGTCCTACGAAAAGCAGCTTCACAAGCTCGGTCTCATGAACGATGACGCATTCACCTGCACCTGCTACATGGATGAGGTCGGCAACAAGCCCGGAATGGGTGATGTTCTCTCATGGGCAGAGTCAAGTGCGGTAGTTTACGCAAACTCCGTTCTCGGTGCACGCTGCAACCGTAACTCCGGTATCATTGATATCATGGGCTCAGTAGTAGGATATGTTCCCTACTTCGGACTTCTCACAGATGAAGGCAGACGTGCCACATGGATCGTTGAGATCAAGACCACAAAGAAGCCTGAGGCTCAGCTTCTCGGCTCCGCAATCGGCATGAAGGTCATGGACGCAGTTCCTTATGTAAAGGGTCTTGACAAGTGGCTCGGAAATGAGCTTGACGACAGCGCCCGCACTTACCTCAAGGACTTCGGCGCGGCTACCGCATCAAATGGCGCGGTCGGTCTTTACCACATCGACGGTCTTACCCCCGAAGCGGTACAGCAGGGCGAATCTCTCATAGCTGAAGACGCACAGGTATACGTAATTGACGACGCAGAGCTTGAGAGAGTATACAAGAGCTACCCTGTAATGTGGAAAAACAAGGACGCAAAGCCGAAGCTCTGCTTCATGGGATGTCCTCACATGAGTCTCGAGCAGCTCAAGAGCTGGACTGACCGTGTAGAATCCTCCCTCAAGGCAAACGGCAAGGCAAAGGTTACAGTTCCCACAGTATTCACCGCATCTCCCGCAGTGCTTGAGGAATTTAACAAGACTGAATACGCCGCAAGGCTGAAGGCAACCGGCGTTATCACATCCTACATCTGCCCCCTCATGTACATGAACAATCCCCTCTCCGGAAAGATGCCCGTTATCACATCTTCAAACAAGCTCCGCACATACACAACCGCACGCTACTACACCGACGACGAGATCCTCGCGGCTATCACAGGAGGTAACAGATAATGAAACAGTTCAAAGGCAGAATCATAGCCGGCGGCACAGTTACCGCGGAAGCTCTTGTGTCTCACGGCGGTCTCAACACTCTCGCATCATTCCAGAAGGTACTTCAGTTCGGCGACAAGACCGCTACCTGCGGTGACCAGAACAACCCCGATCTCTTCGGCAAGCAGATGGCAGGCAAGGCACTTTGTCTCCCCATGACTATCGGTTCAACCACCGGCGGACTTGTGCTCTACTGCGCTTGCGCCATGAAGCGTCAGCCCGCTTGTATGCTCTTCTCCAAGCCCATCGACTCACTTGCAGCAGCAGGCTCCATCCTCGCTGACGTGTGGCTGGACGACGTTTCAATGCCCGTTATCGACTCCCTTGGCAACGAATTCCTTGATTACGTTAAGGACGGCATGAAGATCACAATCGGTGAAGACGGCATAGTAACCGTTGAGTAAATCAAATAAAAAAATAAATATCCACCCGCATAGCGGGTGGTTTTTCATTTTCGGGCATAGCCCTATCTAAACTTGCTGCGTACAAGTACGCTGTTTTTGGACCTGTCAGTCATGCAT
>JAGBGV010000097.1 GCA_017935805.1 Clostridia bacterium
ACATTTTCAAAAATCCTCTCAGATTTGTCTGCGTTGTTGAACAGCTCAGACGTCAGAAGAAAAAATTCGAGATATATTATCCTAAAAAGTAATTTGGGGGTAACATGGCGAAACTGCTTGGTATTCTCGGCGGACTCGGTCCAATGTCCATCGCATATCTCTATAAAATGATAACTGAGCACACAAAGGCCGAGTGTGACCAGGATCAAATTGATATTGTGCTGAACAGCCGTGCCGCAACACCCGACCGTACAGATTATATTCTCGGTAAGTCTGATGAGTCTCCGCTTCCATATATGGTGGAGGATGCAAAAAGGCTTGAGAGATACGGTGCAGACGGAATAATCATTGCTTGCAACACAGCGCATTATTTTATTGATGAGGTTCGTCGTGCCGTTTCTGTTCCCGTACCCAGTATTATATACGAGACCGTGGATTTTCTTCGAAAATCCGGGTTCAAGAAGCCGGGTATTCTTGCAACATCAGGTACAGTGAGGGCCGGCTCTTATCAAGAAAAATGTGTAGCTTTGGGACTTGATTTTCATATTCCTTCGGACGCGGCGCAGGCAAAGATCATGGATATGATATACGGATGCGTAAAATGCGGAAAACCTGCATCAAGGGATGACTTTTTGGCAGTCGCTTATGAGATGATGTCCGCAGGATGTGATTCTCTCATTCTCGGTTGTACAGAACTTTCTGTCATGGCTGATGAGCTGTCTCTTTCCGATACTACTGATATTCCCTATCTTGCAGATTCCCTTGAGGTGCTCTCTGCATTTTCCATATCCTTCTGCGGTAAAGAAAATGTCGGGTTTGATCCGAAACTTGAGAAGTGGGCAAACGGAGTACTTGAGTTGTCGTGCGCGGGATATACATTCATGCCGGAGGTCAGATAATGAGTGTTTACAAGAAAACACTTCGGGAGATCGCGGATTTTCTCGGTGGTGTTATAAAATGCAAAAAAAGAACGGCAGGTGAGGACGTCATCTACCGTATTGAATATGATTCAAGAAAAATAATATCGGGTGATCTTTTTGTTTGTCTTGTGGGTGCTCGATCAGACGGACATGTGTTCATTCCCTCAGCTTACAGATCAGGATGCCGTGCTTTTCTTTGTGAGCATATACCCGATGATCTTCCCTCTGATGCTGCAGTGATTCTTGTAGAAAATACAAGAGCAGCGCTTGCAAAGCTTTCCGCCTTTTTCTATGATTATCCGGCTGACAAATTAAAGCTTATCGGAATTACGGGTACAAAAGGAAAGACCACAACGGCACTGCTTACAGCATCTATCCTTAATAAAAATGGAAAGAACTGTGCTTATATCGGCTCAAACGGAGTAATAATTAACGGAGAACGTATTGAGACCGTTAATACCACTCCCGAAAGCAAGGAGCTTCATCATTACTTTGCGATGATGGTAGACAGAGGTGTTAAGTATGCGGCAATTGAGGTATCATCTCAGGGACTCGCACACAATCGTGTAGACGGAATAAACTTTGCCGTTAAGGTGTTTACTAACCTGTCTCCCGATCATATTACCGACTGTGAGCATAAGGATTTTGACGATTACAAAAACGCGAAGGCGTCATTCTTCAAGGGCTTTGACGGAGATATCATATACAATGCAGATGATCCCGAATCCCTTTCCGTTATAAGCGGACATCACGAGAATGCAAATCTTATTCCTATCGGTATGGGTATTGCAGAAGGCTTTTCCGGTATTGGCGGTACTCCCTACCGCGACAGTACAACGCTTGGCATTGAGTTTGTCTGCAAATATAACGGTATTGATACCAATGTAAAACTCAGATCTCCCGGCAGCTTCAGCGTGTATAACGGACTTACCGCTATCGCATGTGCCGAGAGAATGGGAATTGACGTTCCACACAGTGCTGCGGCACTTGCCGAAACATCCGTTATGGGGCGTTTTGAGATCGTTCCCGGCCTTCCGGGGCGGACCTATATTGTTGACTACGCACACAACGGTGAGAGCATGAGACGTGCTCTGGCTGCGCTGAGAGAGTATTCTCCCACGCGTCTTATAGTTGTGTTTGGATCGGTTGGCGGAAGGACCTTCGGACGTCGCAAGGAGATGGCAGAAGCGGCATCGGCTCTTGCTGATCTCTCCATCATAACGTCAGATAATCCTGATTTTGAGCCTCCGATGTCAGTCATAGAAGACATCGCCTCTCATATGGATCCGACGCATCCTTATTTGATGATGGCAGACAGAGAGGAAGCAGTGCGTCATGCGATACGGATTTCGGCAGAAGGGGATATTGTTCTGTTTGCTGGTAAGGGTCATGAAACGTATCAGCTCGTGAACGGTAAAAAAATACCCTTTATTGAATCTGAAATAATCAGAGACGAATGCATTATTATCTCAAACGGTTCTAAATAAAACAAATAAAAACTCCGCATAGGCGTTGTACTCTAAAGGACAGTACA
>JAGBGV010000098.1 GCA_017935805.1 Clostridia bacterium
ATTCGCGCTATTGTTGATCACTTAAACGGCGGCGAGACAATTCCTGCGGCGGATCACAACCCCTATGAAGCAATAGATTCACATATTTCAGATATAGATTTCTCTCAGGTCAAGGGACAGTTCAAAGCAAAGTGCGCCATGATGACTGCGGCGGCAGGTGGACATAACATACTGCTCATCGGACCGCCCGGCTCGGGTAAGTCCATGCTGGCAAAGCGACTGCCCACTATCCTGCCGCGAATGAGCTACGAGGAGGCACTTGAAGCAACGAAGATATACTCCTGCGCAGGAATGCTCTCCGCTGAGATACCGTTTGTCCTTGAGAGACCTTTCCGCTCACCTCACCACTCACTCAGCACAGCAGCTCTCGTTGGCGGCGGAAAGATTCCCTCTCCCGGAGAGATATCCCTTTCCCACAACGGGGTGCTGTTCCTCGATGAGTTCCCCGAATTCAAGAAGGACTCACTTGAGGCACTGCGTCAGCCTATAGAGGATAAATGCGTCACCATTACCCGGGCGGCGGGCAGAGTTACATACCCATCATCGTTTATGCTGGTGTGCGCCATGAACCCATGCAAATGCGGATACTACGGCAGTCTGCGAGGCAAGTGCACCTGCAAATCCGCATCTATCAAAGAATATCTCTCCCGAATCAGCGGTCCGATGCTCGATCGAATTGACATTCAGGTGGAGATGCCCGAGATATCCTTTGCGGAGCTGTCGGATACAGTACCTTCGGAGTCCTCAGCATCTGTGAGAGCAAAGGTAGAGGCGGCAAGGGAGATCTCCCGAGAAAGATTCAAGGCATTCGGGGACAAGAGCTATGCTTCCCGCGCTAACGCTCATATGCAAACGGACGAGCTGAGACAGTTTTGCGCACTTGACGAGGGCTGCACACGGATCATGGAAAACGTTTATAACAAGATCAACCTCTCTGCCCGCGGGTATGACAGAATTCTCCGGGTAGCAAGAACTCTTGCGGATATTGAGTTTGCCGAAGGTCATTCATCCCCGACAGAGGAAGACGGCATCATCGGCGGCAGACTGAAGAAGCATCATTTGACTGAAGCAATACAGATGCGAGTGCTTGACAGAAAATACAACCTCTGATCAATTCATCAGAAATTAAAAGGAGCCAATTATGAAGATCATCGTAGGCGGATGCGGTAATATCGGCGAAAATCTGCTTCTTAGCCTGGTGGGAGAAGGACACGACGTTGTGGTTCTTGACTCGTCCCCCGGGGTTATTACCGAAATGACAAATATATACGACGTAATGGGCGTGTGCGGAAATGCGGCAGACTACGAGACACTTGAAAGCGCAGGTGTTAAGCAGGCAGATCTGTTCATTGCCGCTACAGGCTCGGATGAGCTGAATATGCTCTCCTGCTTTATAGCGAAGCGCATGGGAGCAGGCTACACTATTGCGCGAATCAGAAATCCCGAGTACAATGACGCGTCTCTCGGATTCATGAAGCATGAGCTGGGACTTGCTATGTCCATTAATCCCGAGGCACTGGCGGCAAAAGAGCTCTTCGATATATTGAAGCTGCCCACAGCGGCAAAGGTTGAGACCTTCAGCGGAAGAGCGCTGGAGATCATTGAGCTAAAGCTCAAGGAAGGCTCACCTCTCGACAATATCACCCTTAAAGATCTGCGTATGAAGTACAAGGCAAAGGTGCTTGTCTGTACCGTTCAGCGCGGTGAGGAAGCTTATATCCCCGGCGGTGACTTTTTGCTAAAGGCAGGCGACAAGATCGGAATTACTGCGTCACACACCGAGATCGAAAATTTCCTCAGGCTCATTGGTCTTATGAAAAAGCAGGCGAAAAAGGTCATGCTTCTCGGCGGCGGCAGAACCTCATATTACCTTGCGAAGATGCTTACGGCGGCAGGCAGCTCTGTTAAGATCGTTGAGTCGAATCCTGCTCTTGCGGCAGAGTTAAGCCAGTCTCTCGACGGAGTTGTCGTTATCAACGGTGACTGCACCAACCAGGAGCTGCTCCTCGAAGAAGGTCTTGAATCTGCAGATGCGTTTGTGGCGCTTACAGATAACGATGAGTCGAATATGCTCATCTCAATTTACGCGGAATCTCAAAACGTGCCAAAGGTTATTACACAGGTACATCGTCACGGCATAGGCAAGATGGCAACCAAACTCGGAATTGACACCCTCATCTCCCCGAAGAAGATAGTGTCGGATGTGCTTATCCAGTACGCCCGCGCTCTTGAAAACTCCATCGGAAGCAGTAATATAGAATCACTTTACAAACTGATGGACGGCAAGGTCGAGGCTCTTGAGTTCAACGTGCGCCAGCAGTCGAAGGTTACAGATATTCCTCTGAAGGATCTCCCACTGAAGCCCGGCACTCTTATTGCAGGTATAATCCGCGGTCGAAAGACGATAGTTCCCGGTGGTCTTGATGAGATACAGAAGGGTGACCGAGTTATCGTTCTCTCCGGCGGCGACAGACTGTCAGACCTTACAGACATAGTCAAGTGAGGTCCCCGGTATGAATCTGAAAATGATATTTTACACCCTCGGGCGGCTCATCGGACTTGAATCTGTGCTGATGCTTCTGCCTCTTGGCGTGGCGATAATATACGGCGAGTGGAATACGGTCCTTGGCTTTGGTGTAACTGCAGCTTGCGCTTTTGCTCTCAGCATTGTTATGTATCTCCTGACCCGACAGCGCGACAAGACCATTTACGCAAGAGAAGGATTTGTAATAGTCGCATTTGCGTGGCTGTCACTGTCAGCGATCGGAGCTGTTCCTTTCGTCATAAGCGGAGATATTCCCTCTTATATTGATGCATTTTTTGAAACCGTAAGCGGATTTACCACAACCGGTGCGTCAATTCTCCGTGATGTTGAAGCTCTTACCCACGGTGCCGCATTCTGGCGCAGCTTTTCTCACTGGATCGGCGGCATGGGAATTCTTGTACTGATGATGGCAATTGTCCCTGACGAGGGCGGACGGTCCATTCACATCATGCGTGCGGAGATGCCCGGACCTGTGGTTGACAAGATCGTTCCCAGAGTAAAAAATACGGCAAAAATACTTTACCTTATTTATATTGCAATGACTCTGGTTGAAATTGCCATGCTTTGCTTCGGCGGAATGAGCCTGTTTGAGTCAGCTATTCACTCCTTCGGCACGGCGGGCACAGGCGGCTTCGGAATCAAAGCGGACAGCATAGGAAGCTATTCCCCTTACTGTCAATGGGTGATCACCGTATTCATGCTGCTCTTCGGCATAAACTTCAATCTGTACTATCTGCTTCTCATAAAGCGTTTCTCATCTGCTATAAAGAGTGAGGAGCTGTGGGCGTATGTGGGTATCGTAGTTGCGGCTGTTGCGGCTATCACTGTGAATATCAGCAGTATGTACACCACATTCTCCGAAACCCTCCGCCATTCAGCATTCCAGGTGGCATCTATCATCACTACAACCGGATACTCTACCGCGAACTTTGACCTGTGGCCCGGCTTCTCAAAGGTAATACTTCTGACACTCATGTTTATCGGCGGATGTGCGGGATCAACTGCAGGCGGTCTGAAGGTGTCAAGAGTTGTACTGATGTTCAAGAGTATTCGATGCGAGATAAGGCAAATGCTTCACCCCAGAGCTGTTACCACTGTGAAATTCGAGGGCAAGCCTCTTGACAAGTCGGTCAGAAGCGGTGTGGGCACATATTTGGCACTGTATTCAATACTGTTTTTTGCAATATTCCTCATTGTCTCCCTTGAACCATTTGATATTGAAACAAGCTTTTCCGCGACTGCCGCCTGCTTTAACAATGTAGGACCGGGATTGGCAGCAGTAGGACCTCTTGCAAGCTATGCGGAGTACAGCGGATTCACAAAAGCAGTCCTTTCCCTGGCAATGCTCCTCGGACGACTTGAACTGTATCCAATTATTCTGACCTTCACCCCATCAACATGGGCAAGGAAGCATAAATAAGATATGGGTTATGAGTTATGGGTTATAGGTTTATAACTCATCGCTCATAGTTCATAACTCATAACTTGCCGAAGGCAAATATCGCTCATAGTTCATAACCCATAACTTGCCGAAGGCAAATATCACTCATAGTTCATAACTAAAAAAAGACCCCGAAGGGTCTTTTTTGTTGTTGTTAATTAGTTGCCTGCGTACTGCTGCTCGAGCTGCTCGCGGATATCTTCGTAGTCAGCGATGTAGTCTTCAAGGTCAGACAGTGCGCTGGACTCGAAGGATCTGTAGTGAGATGCAACAGCTGTGGAGTTGTTGTAAACAGACTGGTATACACCGGATGTGAAGATGTTCTGGTCGCCAAGGTCCCAAACCAGCGGGAATGCGTTGCCGTAGTGGTCATGGATAAGCTGGATCATTCTTGCGTTGTCAGGGTTCTTGGAGTAACGAACCTTCAGAGTGGATTCGTAGTACTTGGGCATTACGATCTCAGATGTCATCTGGCTGAGGTATTCAACTACAGCAGATACGAATTCAAGTCCTTCGAAGGATACGGAGGAAGGAATGTAACCAACCTCAGTTGTATCGTGGATCGTGGAGATGTATTCAGGCTGGAGATCGTCGAGCTTCGGATAAGGCAGGATAGCCATGTTAAGCTCAGCTCCAGCGAAAATATTGGACTCAAGAGAACCGAGTCTCTGGTATGTGAGGAAAAGAATTCTGCCTTCGACAAAGGATTCGATCGTTTTTTGGTTATCTCCATTACCGTGAATCATAACAGCGGTATTGTCTGAGTGGTAAAGAGCCGCAAGTTTTTCAGCAAGAGATACTGTCCGCTCGTTGTTGGATGTGATTATCGGATAGCCGTTTTCGTTTCTTGTGATGTATCCGGGGTCAGATGTTGTAAGGAAGGGAATGATCGTGCCCCACCAACCGCACATTGCGATACCCCACTGGTCGCGGGAATCACGTTTGTGGTTACCCTGTGCACCGGCATCAATATATGTAGCATCGTAGGAGTAGCCTGTTTCGCCGGTCAGATAGTTGTAAGAATCCTTACCGCCGTTGATAATGGAGATCAGCGCATCGAGAGTCCAGCCGCCGTTGTCAACGAGAGTGTAAATGGATTCGGGATCGCCGCCAAGCTGTGTGTAGTAGTCCTTGTTCATAAGGAGACAGTGGCTGTGACGGGTAACGTCCATGAAGTAGTCACCTGCCAGCATGAAGCGTGTGTCTGTGTTGAGAGATGCACTCTCCATGAGTCCGTCATACCAGTATTTTTCATCGAAGTTGAAGTACTTACCGTATGTAGCATCGTGGAAGAGACCTTCAGCAGAAAGTCTTGTTACGCCAAGGTCGTTGATGATAAGGCTGATACCGTCTGCACCTGCCTGAATAAGGCTGCGGATCTCGGAACCGGATACTTCGTAGCCATAGTCGGACTCGATATAGCGCATTACGATGTTGAGGTCGTCAGCAACCTTCTGGTTTCTCTGAAGAGCAGAGTCGGAGGCCTTGTCGCCTTCAACCTCTTCTGCACCCTGAATGAGGTAGTTGGAGGAGTTGTAGGAAGCCTGCTGGTCAGCGTCAACGTTGATGGATGTGTGAACCATGAATGTTTCGCCGCCGAAGTCCAGATCTGCAAGGGCTACGTCGTCACCCTGACTGCCGGAGGGGTTCTTGCCATGGTTGCCGGTGTTGCCATTTGCGCCAAAGCCTGCACACGATGACAGCAAAAATGAACAGATGAGCAAAATGGATACATAACTTATCTTTTTCATGTAACTTTCTCCCTTCCATAATTAAAACTTCAATATTCAAAAACTACAAATATAGTACATATACAGTATAACGCTATAGCTTGTATTTGTCAATAGTTATTTTTGTAATTTATATATCCTTAACATTTTCACAAGCAAAAAAGACCCGAAGCGAGCTATTGCTTCACTTTGAGTCTCTTTTTTGTAAATTAGTTGCCTGCGTACTGCTGCTCAAGCTGCCAACTTATGTATTCGTAGTCGCTTATGTAGTCTTCAAGGTCGGAGTGTGCGCTGGATTCAAAAGACCTGTAAATGGAAGCAACCGACGGATTGTTTTTGTAAACGGACTCGTAAATGCCGGTTGTAAAGATGTTCTTGTCACCAACGTCCCAAACAAATGGGAACGCGTTGCCGTAATGGTCGTGGATGATCTGGATCATTCTTGCGTTGTCGGGGTTCTTGGAGTAGCGGACCTTCAGAGTGGATTCGTAGTACTTGGGCATTACGATCTCGGATGTCATCTGGCTGAGATACTCAACAACAGCGGACACAAATCTTAAATTGGCAAATGAAATGGTAGACGGGATGTATCCAACCTCCGTTGTGTCGTGGATAGTAGAGATGTAGTCAGGCTGGAGATCGTCGAGCTTCGGATAAGGCAGTATCGCCATATTAAGCTCTGAGCTGGAGAATACGTTAGATTCAAGAGAACCGAGTCTCTGGTATGTGAGGAAAAGGACTCTGCCTGCCACAAATGCTCCGATTGCGCCGTCATTGGAGCCGTGGACCTGAACAGCGGAGTTGGGTGTGTGGTATAAAGTCGTGAGCTTTTCGGCAAGAGAAACTGTTCGCTCGTTGTTTACCGTAATTATCGGATAGCCCTTTTCGTCTCTGGAGATATATCCGGGATCGGATGTTGTAAGGAATGGAATGATGGTACCCCACCAGCCGTGCATTGCGATACCCCAACGGTCATGTCCGTCCTGTCTTTGGTTACCCTGAGAGTCAATATACGTACCGTTGTAGGTGTATCCGGTCTTGCCTGTGAGATAGTTGTAAGCTCCCCTACCGCCATTGATGATGGAGATCAGCGCATCAAGAGTCCAGCCGCCGTTATCAACGAGAGTATAAATGGCTTCCGGATTGCCGCCAAGCTGACGGTAGTAGTCCTTATTCATAAGGAGACAGTGACTGTGGCGGGTAACGTCCATAAAGTAGTCTCCTGCCAGCATGAAGCGTGTATTTGTATTGAGAGATGCGCTTTCCATCAGCCCGTCGTACCAATACGGCTGATCAAAATTAAAGAATTCTCCGTATGTAGCGTCATGGAAAAGTCCCTCAGCGGAAAGTCTTGTTACGCCAAGGTCGTTGATGATAAGGCTGATACCGTCCGCACCTGACTGAACAAGACTGCGGATCTCAGAACCGGATACTTCGTAGCCATAGTCGGATTCAATATAGCGGAATACGATGTTGAGATCTTCAGCAACCGTCAGATTTCTCTGCAGTGCAGAGTCGGATGCCTTGTCGCCTTCAAGCTCTTCCGCACCCTGGATAAGATAGTTGGAGGAATTATAGGATGCCTGCTGGTCAGCGTCAACATTGATTGATGTGTGGATCATGAACACTTCGCCGTCAAAGTCCAGATCCTTGAGGGCAATTTTATTACCGCCTGATAAATTACTGCCTCTGAAGCCGCCAAATCCCGCGCACGATGACAGTAAAAATGAAAAAATCAGCAAAAATGGAACAAGACTCGTTTTTCTCATATTTTCTCTCATATAGTACACCTCCGATAGCTACATATATAGTATATCACCGCAGGAAAACCGTGTCAATGGATAGTTTCGTGTTTTTGGGGATTGACGCATGTTTTTATTGAGTCAAAAAGACCCCAAAGCGAGCCGAAAGTTCACTTTAATGGGTCTTTTATCTATTTATTCGAGAAGCTCTCCTGTCGCGTAGAGCAGTCGGTGATCGGAATGACCGTTGTCGAGAGTAAGAGGTCTGCTAAATGACCAATTCTCCGAATAAACTATGTTGTCAATGCACGCACCTCCGCAGGTGAGCAAGCTGTACGTATCAGTATTCACGGCAGAGGAGCTTTCGATCAGTTCAAACTCGCCAAGAGAGTCGCAGTTGAAGTCTCCTGTGAGAATGAAGTTGTCCTGCTGTCCGAGAACTGCGTTGATCTGGCTAAACTGCCCGCGTCTTATGTCCTCGTCCTCATAGGAAAGATGTGTCACAAAGAAGTTCACAAGCTTGCCGTTCACGTCTACCTTTACTCTGCCAAGGACTCTCTGTTCATGCCAGCCTGAGGAGAGCTTTATCCGTTCTGACTCAACTATCGGATACTTTGACAGCACACCGAGACCGTAATCGCCGCCCCAGAAGTCAATAGTCTTAAAGAAGCAATGATACTTATAGCCTGTGCACTCGGCCAGCACCTTCATTGTGTCCTGCTTTTTCACTCGACCGGTGCCGATATCCACCTCTTGAAGTCCTACTATGTCAAGGTCTGTCGCAACAATATCTTCTCCAAGGCGAGCCAGGTCGTGATCCACATATCCGCCGTTTGCTATATTGTATGAGCCTATTTTTAGAGATAATTTTTCCATTATGTCCTCCGATTTTGAGAAAGGAACCCTCTCGAGTCCCTTTCTTGCCTTTGATTATTTATTAATACCGTAGTATTCAGTCAGAGATGCAACGTCCGCTGCAGTAAATG
>JAGBGV010000099.1 GCA_017935805.1 Clostridia bacterium
CCTTCGATCTTATACATCATAGCGTCCATTTCCGCAAAGCTCATAACGCCTGTTACAACATCGGAGCGGATCATGAACGGGGGAATAACGTAAGTGAAGCCGCGCTCGATCATGAAGTCGCGTGCGTAGGAGATAACAGCGGAGTGGAGACGAGCGATGTCGCCCATGAGATAGTAGAATCCGTTACCTGCAACGCGGCGAGCAGAGTCAAGGTCGATACCGCAGAAGCGTTCCATGATGTCTGTGTGATAAGGAACCTCAAAATCGGGAACTACAGGCTCGCCGTACTTCTGGATCTCAACGTTTTCGCTGTCGTCCTTACCGATCGGAACAGAGGGATCGATGATATTGGGAATAGTCATCATGATCTTCTTGATCTTCTCTGCAAGCTCTGTTTCAAGCGCTTCGCATTCAGCAAGACGTGCGGACTGCTTTGCAACCTCAGCCTTAACTTCTTCTGCTTCTTCGCGCTTGCCCTGAGCCATAAGACCGCCGATCTGCTTTGACAGCTTGTTACGGTTTCCGCGGAGCATGTCAGCTTCCTGCATGATGGCTCTGTTCTGCGCGTCAAGCTCGATAACCTCGTCTACGAGAGGGAGCTTGGAGTCCTGGAACTTGTTCTTGATGTTCTGACGAACCACGTCAGGATTGTCTCTTAAAAATTTGATGTCCAGCATTTCTTTTACCTCTTTGTATTTTAATAAATTATTTTTGAAAAATAAAAAATCCTCCGCCCGTAATTGGGACGAAAGACTCGTGGTGCCGCCCAAATTCGCCGCATAAGCAGCCTCATTGTTGCGCAGTAAAGGGCGCTCCCTCACAGCTCGGAAAGTGGATACCGCAACGCCCGACGTCGGATCTCAGCATCCCGACTCTCTTTGGACGGACTTCATAGCAGATAGTTTTCGTCATTGCCGTGTTCACTATACTTTGTTAGTATAACAAAAACCACCTGAAAAATCAAGTGGTTTTTTGAAATCCGAATATTTTATTTTCCTGTGCCGCCGGAGTACTGCTTCTCAAGCTCCTCACGCACGTTTTCGTGTGCTGTAATAAGATCTGCAAGTGCAACATGCGCACTGTTTTCGTAGGAGCGGTAGTAGGAGGCGAAGTTGTCCTGATTTGATGTAACAGAATCAATGATGGGGTTGAAGAAGAAGCCCTCAACATAATAGCTCCATGCAAGAGCAAATGCGCCGCCGTAGTTGTAGTGGAGAATGTCGATCATCTCAGCGTTGGCGGATTCTCTGGAATATCTTACCTTAAGGGTGGATTCGTAGTACTTGGGGATAACTGTCTTTGCGGTTTCTCTCGAGAGACATTCAACGACTGCACTTACAAGGTCAAGATCGCCAAATGAGATTGTAGAGGGAATAAAGCCCATTTCCGCAATGTCGTGTACTGTGGAAATATAGTTGGGCTGTGTTTCATCAAGCTTGGGGAAGGGAAGAACCGCGAAATTAATATCAGAAGCTGCAAATTCCGCGGCTTCAAGAGCACCGAGAGTCTGTCCACCGAAGAAGAGTCCTCTGCCCTCGAAGAATGCCTTGGATGCCTTTGCGGATTCGTTGTTGTAGAGTCTGCCTACACCTGTTTCGTTTGCGTTAAAGATCTTGATGAGGTCTTCCTGCATTGCAAGAGTTTTTTCGTTGTAAACATTGATCACAGGGTAGCCGTTTTCGTCTCTTGTGATATATCCGGGATCAGCACCTGTGAGGAAGCCCTGCATAGGTCCCCAGTAGTCCCAGGAGATGAATCCGTATGTATCTCTTGTGTCGCGCTTTCTGTTACCTGTCAGGTCGATATAAGTTGAGCTGTATGGATATCCTTCGCCGCCTACGAGGATCTCGTAGAATTTGTCGAGAGTCCATTCCTGATTGCGTACTACGTCATAAATACTTTCGGGATCACATCCGAAGATTCCGTAAAGATCCTTATTCATAATAAGACAGTCTGTGAAACGGATAACGTCAATGAAATAGTCACCTGCTATTGCGTAACGGGTGCCTGACTTGAGTGCGATACTTTCCATAAGATCGTCGTACCAGTAGTCCTGCTCGAAATCGAAGTACGCACCGTAGGATGCATCGTGGAAGATACCCTCTGTTGAGAGACCGATGAGTCTCATATCGTTGATGATAAGGTGGATACCGTCAGCACCGCTCTTTACAAGGTCACGGATGCTGGAGAATACCTCGTTGTATGTGAAGTCGGATTCGATGTAGTTGAACTTTACGTTAAGCTCCTCCTGAACCAGCGCGTTTCGCTGAAGTGCTGAGTCAGACGCCTTGTCGCCGAGCACTTCCTCTGCACCCTGAATAAGGTAGTTGGAGGATTTGTAGGAATCAAGAGATTCGCCTGTGAGCACGTTTATGGAGCTGTGGATGGTAAATGTCTCTCCCTTGAAATCGAGGTCCTCAATGGGTGTTGTCTGTGGAGTTGTGTTGCCTTTTCCGGGACCCTTCGCACATGAGATGAATCCCATGCAGGATGTAATCACAAGAAGCAGGGCCATGACTCTGCACAGAGATTTTGTTGAGCCTTTCATAAAAACATACCTTTCATTAAATTAATAAATATGCAGTTTTCTTGCAAAGAGTATAACAAAAACCACCTGAAAAATCAAGTGGTTTTCTGAAATATGATTCGATTCGGTCAAATCTTGTTTATTACCTGTCACCTGTTGTGTTTTTGTAGTTGGTGACAAGATCGGTAAGGGTGCTTTGGGCGGTGTTTTCATATGAACGGTAGTAGGATGCATATGTGTCGGCACCGTTTTTGATAGTCTGGGAGACACTTCCCATAATAAAGTTTGCAATAGAATAATCCCATGCGAGAGGGAAGGCGTTGCCGTAGTGGTCATGGATAAGCTGGATCATATCCGCGTTGGCAGATTCTCTTGCATAGCGGATCTTCAGGGTGGACTCGTAATATTTCGGGATAACCGTATTTGCACTTTCCTTTGTCAAAGCCTCAATGACTGCACTGACGAGGTCAAATTCCGCAAATGAAACTGTAGCCGGAATAAAGCCAACCTCAGTTATGTCGTGGATTGGAGAAACATAGTCCTGCTGATATTCGTTTAGCTTGGGATAAGGAAGGATCGCGAAATTCATCTCTGAGTTTGCGTAATCAGAGGACTCAAGATGACCGAGCATCTGCCCGCCAAGGAACAGAACTCTGTTCTCAAGAAACGCTTTTCTTGCGGCAGCATCATCCTTGTGTATCATAAAAGCGGTTTCAGGCATATGATAAAGCTTGTCAAGCTTTTCGCAGAGAGATACTGTATTGTTGTTGTAGTTCGCAAGCTGGGGGAAGCCTTCTTCATCGCGTGTAATATATCCGGGATCTGTTGAGACCATGAAGGGAATTGAAGAACCCCAATAATCGGTGAATGCAATGCCGTAGGTGTCGCGAGTGTCACGCTTGCGGTTTCCTGTAAAGTCAATGTAAGTGGAATTGTAGCTGTAACCCTCTCCGCCCTGGAGAATGGACATCAATTTATCAAGAGTCCAGTCGCCCGAGTGAACCACATCGTAAATGCCCTCACTGTCTCCACCGAAGATCTCGTACAGGTCCTTGTTGAACAGAATGGAATTTGAGTAACGGATGATGTCAATAAAGAAGTCACCCATCAGAACATGTCTTGTGCCTGATTTAAGCGCAACGCTTTCCGTGAGATCGTCATACCAGTAATTCTGCTCGAAATCAAAGTACGCCCCAAGGCTCGCATCATGGAAGAGTCCTTCCGCGCAGAGACCGATAATGCGTATGTCATTGATTATAAGCTGAATATCATCTGCGCCGCCGCCAAGAATTAGATTTCTGATATCGGAGGAAACTGTCAGATAACTGTAGTCTGACTCCATGTAGTTGAGTCTGATATTCAGATCGTTTTCCACCTTTGAGTTTCTCTGAAGGGCGGCATCGGAGGCTTTGTCTCCCACGATCTCTTCCGCACCCTGAATAAGGTAATTGGAGGAACGGAATCCATTTTCGTCCCAAGGGTTTAGATTGGCTGAACTTTGAATGGTGAAAGTTTCTCCTTTGAAATCAAGGTCTTCGAGAGAGAATTTTCCACCGTCTGCTATATCATTTTCATTCTTTCCGCATGAGAAAAGTGTAAAGCAAGCGGTAAGCGCGAGGAAACCGGCAATAACTTTAGTGAGCTTTTTCGTTTTCATTGTGAACAAACTCCTTCTTATTAATTACTTCTATGTGTTGCCTTTTGTCATTCTGACCGTGACCTCGCCGCTGTCAAGAATTACGGTTTTGTCTTGGCATCTGACCTCAAGAGCACCTCTGTCGGTAATTGACTGCGCGACTCCGTATTCTGTCACTCCGTCACGAAGGAAGGATATCTCCTGCCCGAGCAGAATGGAGTGACTACGGTATTCTTCCGCATAAATCGAAAAGTCGAAGCCAAGTCTGTATGTTTTCATCAGCTCGTGTACTACCTCGGCGCACAGCTCCTCTTTCGATGCACTGTATCCGCATCCCGAAAGCGAGACTGCGCGAGTTGAGGAGTCGTTAAGCTCCGGAACGGTGGCCATGTTGATTCCAACTCCGATGATCAGATAACGTGATGTCATCGTTTCGTAGTCGTTTACCGATTCAGCGAGGATGCCGCAGAGCTTTCCTCCTGAGAGATAAAGATCGTTTATCCATTTTATGCCGCATTCTGCTCCGCTTACGTTGCGGATTGCACGTCTTACCGCAACTGCGGCACATGATGTGGCACCGATCGTCTGCCTGATTGGCATATTTACGGGAAGCAGCAGACTCATGTAAAGCCCGCCTTCGGGAGAAATGAATGATTTACCCTGACGGCCTCTACCGCCCGTCTGCCTGTCGGCAACGATGAGCACAGGCGCGGTAGGATTATTTTCCGTCAGTGATTTTGCATCGCTGCTCGTGGACACGGTTTCGCCCTTTATGATTACATCTATTAGATCATTATCAAGAATTGAGCAGAGCTTTTCCTTGTTCATGTTTTGTCTCCGTTAAGTGTTGTTATCGTTATTCTACCAAAATGTAGACCTCATGTCAATCCAAAATCTGTCGAATAGATATGTGCCAATAGGCAAAAATGTCTGACAGTTGTTAATTTTTTTAGTATTTGCGAAAATATTACAAAAACTGTTGATTATATCGGGAAATTGTGGTATATTAATATTTGTGAAAAAATTTTAATTAACATAAAGAGGTTTAATATGACTTACAACAAGAAATCCGTTGAAGACATTGATCTTGCCGGCAAGAGAGTCCTCGTAAGATGCGACTTTAACGTGCCGCTTAAGGATGGCGTTATTACATCCGACAAGAGAATTGTTGGTGCGCTTCCTACAATTCAGTACCTGCTTGACAAGGGCTGCAAGGTTATCCTTTGCTCTCACATGGGTAAGCCCCACTCCATCTTCACAGAAGGCTTTGGCCTCACAAAGAAGGAAAAGCAGAAGGTAGAAGCTCTTCCCGCTGAAGAACAGGCTGCTGCAAAGGCTGCTCTCCTTGAGAAGGCTCTCACAGAAGACAAGAAGAAGTTCACACTCAAGCCCGTAGCGGACAGACTCAACGAGCTCCTCGGCGACAAGGTTACATTCGCTGAAGACCTTATCGGACCTGATGCACAGGCAAAGGTTGCTGCTCTCGAAGCAGGTCGTGCTGTTCTTCTTGAGAACACAAGATTTGACGCAAGAGAAACAAAGAACGGTGCAGACCTTGCAAAGGCTCTCGCTGACTATGCTGACATTTATGTAAACGACGCATTCGGCGCTGCTCACCGTGCTCACGCATCCACAGCAGGTGTTGCTGATTATCTCCCTGCAGTTTGCGGTTACCTTATCCAGAAGGAAATTTCCGTTATGGGTCAGGCTCTTGAGAACCCCGTTCGTCCCTTCGTTGCTATCCTCGGCGGCGCAAAGGTTTCCGATAAGATCGGCGTTATCAACAACCTCATCGAAAAGG
This sequence comes from Clostridia bacterium, assembly GCA_017935805.1. The sequence goes on from JAGBGV010000099.1 coordinate 5,965, forward strand.
TTGA
>JAGBGV010000100.1 GCA_017935805.1 Clostridia bacterium
CGGAGGCGAGCGTCGGGAAAAGAGGAAAATATGTGCTGTCAATGGATATGTGTGTCACTCAACCAACTTAACTATAAGTTGAATTTATTCTAATATAGCGTTGTTGAATTATCTTTGTTTGTGAGCTATACTTATACCAGTGAAGCGCATCACAATAAAAATTGGAGGTTTCTTATGACCAATATCAATATAGGCAACAAGATACGGGAACTCAGAAAAAAGAAAGGTATTACTCAAGAAGCTCTTGCCTCCGTTCTTTCTGTTTCTCCGCAAGCGGTAAGTAAATGGGAGAGTGGTCTGACGTATCCCGATATGGAAATGATACCTGTTATCGCAGGATATTTTGAGGTTTCTATGGATATTCTGTTTGATTACGATGTCCGTGAGATGAAAGCCAAAATCCAAAAAATCATTGATGATGCTTGGGATTATCTGTTCGATGACACACCTAAGTATATCGAGATTATAAAAACTGCGTTACAGGACTATCCGGGTAATGAGGATTTACTGACCGTGCTTTTGGATGCATACGAATATGCTTTGCGCGACAAGGGCGATACTTCTCACTTGGACGAAATGATTGAGCTTTCCCAAAAGATCATTACAGAGAGCAACGATTTTATTCGGGTGTGCAATGTAAAAGATATACAGGCTGCGGCATACCTTAAGAAAGACGATTATCAAAAAGCCAAGGCAGTATTGGAGACGCTTCCTCGCGAATATGACCTTCGCGATTGGGCATTTGCTTTCCGTTTGTCCGGAAGGGATAAACTTAACGGTGCAACGATGTCAAGGTGTCATCATTTGCAGAGCCTATACCAAGCTTGTATGGAAGAAGGCAACGCATGGTTCTTTATGGATCAGCATCCCAATGTTAAGTTCCGCGATTACACATCCGATGATTATATTCCCGAAGCTTTGAAATGCTATCAGAAAGGACTTCGTGTGCTTACGACATTCCTTTTGACAGACTACTATGATAATCCCGCAGAACAATATCTTTGGGAAGGTATGCAAACATTCCATTGGAGTTTTCTTCAGTGCATTGCCGCTTGCTATAAAAAGCTTGGTAATGTTGAGGAATGTGAAAAATATATTGCGGAAGCATATCACCTTATATCTGTTGTATGGAAGGACTTTGAGGAGAACAAAGAATATTACATGGAGTATTTCTATAAGTATCTGAACAAGTATGATCTCGCAGAATATATCAAGTAATCCTCGACCCACTTCGCGTGGGGTTTTTCTTTGTTTTCTGCATGTCAAAGCCACTAAAAACATGGTGGTTAAATTCATTTTACCGCAAATTTTACAGCCGTTCGGATACGTCCTTTTGTTTTCTGATACTATTTCAATTGACAACAACTTTGCACGGTGATATAATTGTTTTGAAGAAATTGTGTTACAGAGGTGGAATATGAAAACAAAGCTGTCTTGGAGATTCTGGTGTGCACTCACGATCTTTGGCCTCATGGGTCAGATCGCATGGGTAGTGGAGAATATGTACCTGAACGTATTTATTTACAAGATGTTCAATGCCTCAGCCGCTGACATTTCCGCTATGGTTGCGGCAAGTGCGGTAGCGGCAACACTGACCACGGTCCTCATTGGCGCACTCTCAGACAGAGTCGGCAAGAGAAAGCTGTTCATATGCGGCGGATACATACTGTGGGGTGTATCAATATTTGCCTTTGCCCTTTTGCGTCTTGATTTTATAAGCACAATCTTCCCTCTTACCGCATCTGCGGCGGCAGTTGGCGTTTCACTCACAATCATCCTCGACTGTGTCATGACCTTCTTTGGATCAAGCGCAAATGACGCGGCGTTCAATGCATGGCTTACTGACAGTACCGACTACTCAAATCGCGGCGCAGCCGAAGGAATCAACGCAATGATGCCTCTTGTGGCAATACTTGCGGTGTTTGGCGGCTTCATGGGCTTCGACCTCGACAAAAGCGAAAGCTGGACTTTGATTTTCACCATAATCGGCATCTGCACTCTTGCAATCGGCGTTATTGGATTCTTTATTATTGAGGATAAATGTGCCGCCCCGTCCGAAACCGGCTACTGGAAGAATGTAATATACGGCTTCCGCCCGTCTACCGTTAAGGCTAATAAGTCATTCTACTTCTTCCTTGCGGCGTTCGTAATTTTCAACATTGCAATACAAATTTTCATGCCCTATCTCATAATCTATTATGAAGTCTCCCTTGGCATGAAGGACTACGTGTTCGTCATGGCTCCGGCTATTATCCTCGCTTCAGTTGTTACGGCATTCTGGGGCAGATTCTATGATAAAAAAGGCTTTGACAGATCATCTTTCTGGTCGCTTCTTTGGCTTGGCTGTGGATTTATCATTCTGTACTTCTTCCGTCAGACGGCTCTTGTGTTTGTTGGCTCGCTTCTTATGATGTGCGGATACCTCTCCGGTATGGCAGTATTCGGCGCAAAGATCCGTGACCTCACACCTCACGGCAAAGCAGGTATGCTCCAAGGTGTACGTATCTTCTCACAAGTGCTTCTTCCCGGAGTAATCGGTCCTTATATCGGCAAAACCGTACTCGCAAACGCGGAAACTATAGTAAACAATGACGGGACGACTTCATTTGTTCCTAATGCTAATATTTTCCTCGCGGCTCTTATTGTTGTGATCATTCTCGCACTTGTTCTGCTCATAAGCAAAAGCCAAAAGAAGCCGAGAACAATTAATCTCTCTACCGAATTTGAGGGTGAGGAAGAGACCGATTGGAATACATACCCCCGCCCGCAGATGAAGCGTGAATCATACATTTCCCTTTGCGGTGAATGGAATTTATCTGTAAGTAAAAATGGCGCGGAAGAGCATCTTGGCAAGATCACCGTACCATATCCCCCCGAATCTGCACTGTCCGGCATCGAACGTGCTCTTGAGGAAGGCGAAAAGTGGGTCTACCGCAAGGTTTTCACCATTGAGGAAGGCTTCAACGTTGGCAAAGTACTGCTGCACTTCGGCGCGGTGGATCAGATTGCCGAGGTTACAGTAAACGGCCACACTCTCCCACCCCATGTCGGTGGATATCTACCATTTGAATATGACATAACCGAGCATTTGGTCCCCGGCGAGAATAGCTTGACCGTCACAGTCACAGACGAGCTTGACATGGAGCTTGCATACGGTAAGCAGTGCAAGAAACGCGGCGGTATGTGGTATACCCCCACAAGCGGCATCTGGCAGACTGTATGGCTTGAAAGTGTGCCGTGTGAGTATATTTCATCCTTGAAGCTAACACCCGCATCGGACAGCATTACCGTTGAAACTGTCGGCGGCAAAGCAGAGAAAACCGTGACTATTACTACTCCGACAGGTAAGATCGAGCGCACTTACACAGGTGACAGCATCACAGTTGAGATCGACTCCCCCCGTCTGTGGACACCTGAGGATCCTTATCTGTATGAGTTCACTTTGACCGACGGAACTGACAAAATAGAATCCTACTTTGCGCTGCGTACCGTATCCGTCGAATCTGCCGGTAAAGGATCATACATAACCCTCAACGGCAAGCCTTATTTCTTCCACGGACTCCTTGACCAAGGCTACTACAGCGACGGCATATACACACCGAAGTCTCCCTCTGGATATCTTTACGACATACGCAAAATGAAGGAATGCGGCTTCAACATGCTCCGCAAGCATATTAAGATCGAGCCGGACCTGTTCTACTACTATTGCGACAAGCTCGGAATGATAGTATTCCAGGACATGGTAAACTCCGGCAAGTACAGCTTTCTCATTGACACCGCACTTCCGACAATCGGAATAAAGCGCGGTATAAGCCACCGAGCTTCAGCAAAACGCCGTGACGCGTTTGAGCATGATTCAAGAACAACTGTTGATCTGCTGTACAATCATCCCTCGGTTTGCTATTACACTATCTTCAATGAGGGTTGGGGACAGTACGATGCTGACAGAATCTATACAGAGCTAAAAGCATACGATCCAACCCGTATCTGGGATGCAACCTCGGGATGGTTTAACGAAGAAGAGAGTGATGTCACAAGCGAGCATGTTTATTTTAAGAAACTGAACTTGAAGCCCGTGGCTGATCGTCCGCTGGTTCTGTCGGAGTTCGGCGGTTACTCCTGCAAGATAGAGGGTCACTCCTTCAATCTTGACAAAACATACGGATATCGGTTCTTTACCGACCGTGGAAAATTCGAGCAAGCACTCCTTGATCTCTACCGCGATGAAGTCATTCCTATGATCGAGCGTGGACTTTGCGCCGCAGTGCTCACACAGGTCAGCGATGTTGAAGACGAAACAAACGGTCTTCTCACATATGACAGACGTGTCCTCAAGGTTGATCCCGAGGAGATGAGAAATATCAGTCAAGATATCAAATCCGCATTTGATTCACATGTGAATAAATAGGAGATACACTATGGGACTTATTGTCGGTGTTATGATA
>JAGBGV010000101.1 GCA_017935805.1 Clostridia bacterium
CTCTGTTGAATCGCGGCGAACGCTTGCCCATCCGTCAAGGTACTCTATACCGTACTGCCAGAAGCTGTCTGTGAGAATAGATCCGAGTATGCTTTGCCACACCTCAATATCGGTCACAAGAGAATCCTTCATATTGTTGTACTCGATCGGCACAAACGACATATCTGCCCCACCTGCCGCCAAAGTTGACAAGGTAGCGGCATCAAGGGAGCAGTCCGGCATTTCTATCATCTGAAGTGACGCGATCGCCGCCTCAGCTGCCGCAAGTGCACTCTGCATATTAGCAACAGTCGGGTCCTCACAGTACTGTTCAATATAGTCAAGCGCCCAAAGCTCAATTTCGCCCTTCAGGTTAGCCACCTCAATCAGCTTCTCCCATTCGGCAAGTACCGCTGACACCGCTGTTTCGTCAAGCTCCACTACCGGTGGCTGTGTTTCCTCCGGTTCAGATGTCTCGTTCTTTTTATTGTTTTTGCTGCATCCGACAAACAAAAGCAAAATCGCCAATATTGCTGCAAGATACCGTTTCATTATTCTTTCTCCTTCATTCTTTCGTATATAGTGAATACCTCAGACGAGGACAGCTCAACCAGTTTATCACGTCTCCTGCTCATGAGCGTTTCGAGAGCAGATGTATCACATTTGTCAGGCTCGGCATCACTTATGTCAGACCATGCGCCGATAGCTTCTATGTAATACTTGTAATTCTGCGGATCATCGTCCTCCATTGCGGACAGGTGCGGAGATATTACCAGCTTGAACAGCGCATCGGAAACAGCCGCATCAGCTTCAACAAGGGATAATAGCTTATCTCGGAATGATGTGCCGTATCTTTCGTTATACGATGGGTTGTTTTCGAGAAAATCCAGCACATCAAGGTAGTACGAATACTCCTCTACGCAGGATTCACTATAGCTGAACAGCTCTGCGTATGCTGTTTCGTTGAACTTTTCCCGCGACCATGGCATTACCTTTCCCGTTTCGGTCATTCGAGTGAGCGCATTCTCTGCCCATTCAGCACTACCTATAAGCTCTGCATCGCAAAGCATGGTGTGCTGTGACAAACGCGAGAGAAGATTGCTTCTATAGATGCGGTAATCTGTTCCCTCTGACTGAAGAAGCGAGCGCATGGTATCAATTTCGCCGCCTGTGTTCATGTGGGCAATGACCGCACCCTCCATAACGGAGTGAGCAAAATCCTCGTCATAAGGCTGCGGGCGGATGTATCTGTTCCAGATAAACACTGATGCCACAACCACAGTCACCGCACAGCAAGCCGCAAATATCGTATACCTTACGCGGCGGCTTTTAAGTTTTTTCTTGTTTTCTCGGTCAAGAGTTAGCAGATACTCTTCGATGTATTGGTGGACTGCTCTGTATGTTCCCACAGAGTCTCGCACAATAAGACCCATGCGATACCGGAGCAGACGCACGACGATCTCGCCGTACCATTCTTCGCTGTGTTTCGCATCTCCGCGAATGTCCTTGCTGTGACCTATCCAACGTGGAAACAGCTTTGACATGCTCTTTGACCCGAACACTCTCCAGCACCGTTCGACAACAGCAAGCATCTCACGCTCATCAAGTGAGCCTTTTTTTCTTGCGATCTCGCCGCAGATGGCAGGCAGAACAAATCGAACCGCCGCATCAGCCATCCACTTTTCGGGAGCATTTTCAGGCAGTCCATCCGTCTCTTTTTCACAGAGGCTGTCAAAATATGCCTCAATAAGCTCAGAATCCGAGTTATACGGCGTCTGCTTACCCGTGTTGTCTGCGGTTCGGATAAAGATCGATAGCATAAGCGGTGTTGACAACAGCTCCTGCATCTCTTTTTGTTCGGGAAGCAAAAGTCCGCGGGTGCTGAGTGCGTCAGAGATATCCTGAACTGTCAACGGCGACATCTCGTATACAGGAATGTCAAGAGAAAGAGCATCGCTTCTGGTTGTGCAGCAAAGGCTTACCCCGCCCATTTTTGAGAGAGTGTCAAGTTCCCTCTTCAGCGCTTCCGTGTCTCCCGCCGCCTCGTTCAGTCCGTCGATGAGCAGAACATATGCAGGAATATCACCGTTTTTGGTGGTAATGGGTTTGTCAAAAAGCTGATTCAGTCTGTGACGGGCATCCTCCATACCGGAAACGTCTCGTCCGAATCGCAAGTCCTCGAGAATTCGGTTGCGGATAAAGAACTCGCCGCTGTCGTTCCAGTCGTAAAGTGAAACGTAGAGGAATACAGGCTTTTGAGATGAATATCTCGCGCCCATTGTTATGGCAGTATGAAGGAGGGCTGTTGTTTTGCCCATACCGCCTGCCGCGCGAAGCACAACAGATCCGCCGCTTGATAGGCTCTCCGTAATTGCTGACTCAACTGTCGTCACCGCGCCGTCAGCGCTTATCGCGCGCATGGGATACAAAGCTGACTCGTCTGCAATATAGTGCATAGCGGGATTCTGTCTGATCAGGCGGGAAACGTTTCGCTGTCCTGCCTCCCACAAAGCGGAATGAGTGATTCCAATCCCGTCAATTCTGTCGATAAGCTCCAATAGGTCCGCCCTCATCATTTCAGCGGAGGCATAACGCTTCGAAACCACCCCAGCAAGTCCTCGGCGGAGTATCTGACGCACCATCAAGGATACAGTCTCGGGCATACCATTTAGCAGGCGGCTGTCGTGAGCATCCGGTGGGTTTTTGCACATGAGCTGGTAGGCAGTCGGAGCCTTGCCCATGAGCAACCAGTAAAATACCGCAGAAACGGAGTAGACATCGGAAGAATATCCAACGGTCGCGAGATTTCCCTGTCTCACCTCCGGGGCAGTATACCCCTCCTTAGTCGAGCAGTACAGGCTTTTGCCCTCCCGCAGAGTGTTTATATCGTGAACGCTGTTGTAATCAATAAGATATGTGCGGGCGTGCTTTCCCTCTCCTACGCGAAGAATATTGTCAGGGCTTATATCAAGGTGCAGATATCCCGATGAATGGAACACGTCCACCGCGTCAAGTATGTCAAGCATCAAAAGTGCCGCATCGCGAAGATTTTTTGCACCGTTTTTATATTCGGAATCAATAGAACGTCCGCCGTCATATCCCATTACGGTGAACATAGTACCGTTTTGCGCAAATGAATTCAGGTTTGCACCTATCCTGTCGGGATAACGTTCAAGCAGACGCAGATGCACCTCGTTGCCGCACTCAAAGCTGTATTTGTGCAAGTCAAAAACGTCCTCACCGCCGGGCAAGACGCAGATATCTCCGCTGTCTCCGCGAGAAATGAGCCCCTTTGGGTGATAAGGGAACATTTCCTTAATGAGGACGTGATGACAAAGGCTTCTGTTCAGCCCATCGTAATACTTACCCTTGTAAACGATGGCGTTCGAGCCCTTGCCTACCGTATATTCAATTTCACATTCCATTCCCGGGAAGGATATCCGAGTACCTGCCGGGAGTACCGTGCGTCTGTCCATTTCATACCGCCTTGTAGCTTATTTCAGCATTTCGCTGTTACAAGTGTATTATATCCGAGGAAGAATATCAGTCTTGCAAATCGTTTCCGAAGTCGCGGAAAAGGTCGGAAAGAAAATCGGAAAGCTGACTGTCAAGCTCGTATATATCCTCACCGCACAGGCAGTAAAGCACCATCCAGTCAAAAGGAGCGCGTGGGTCGATCGGAGAAAATCCGCAGTACTCCAGCATAGAGTTCATCTTCTGATAGAATTCGCGGAACGCCTCATCTCCGTCGGAATCGGGATCGGGCAGATCGTAGAATTCGTCTGTGTCAAGATCCTCTTCAACGTCGTATGTAGCAAGGAACAAAAGCATCATTACCTTGCGGTTCACGTCGATATGGCGGTTTTTCATTCTTGAAAGAGTGGACTCGCTTGGCCAGTTTGCGGCAATACTGCGCTGGATCGCTGACATAGCGTTCTGATTTGCCTTGTCGGTCACGTCGGGCAGCTCGTTCTTGTGGAGATAGTATCTTACGATCTCGCCGCAGGTGTATTTTCGGTCAGTCTCAAACCAATCCTCAAGCTCAGGAGATTCAAGATGATCCATCATTTCGTTGAACATGGCATACGCGCTGTTGTGCTTTTCGCCAAGACGCTTCTGCGCGCCTATGATGTATTCGGTAAGCTCCTCTGCAGAGTCAAGCTGACCTACCTCCGCACGGATAACGGAAGTAAAGCTGTCGGGAGCGACCTCTTCCGTGTCCTCTGCTTTTGCGATCCTTTCCATAATATCGTTGCGAAGAGCCTTGGCATCAAGGTAAGTCATACCGTGATCAAGAGCATAGATATACACAAGCTCCTCGGGATTTCTGTAGTGCAGTCCTTCCTCTGACACCATTGCAACAAAAGCATCAGCCTCCTTGAGTGTCAGACCAAGCACAAAGCACAGCTCAATAGCATCAATTTTTGAAATACTGCTCTGACGGTCTGCAAGCCAGTTGCGAACCTTTTTGTCAACGGAATCTCTCTTTGCTGTGGGGTTATTTGCGAGCAGTCCTTCGGTGAGAAGCGGACGAAGCTCCCTGCCCTTCGCAAAGGCACCAAGCTTATCGCTGAGTTTACGGAAACGGGCGCACTCCTCCAGCATTGATACCGCTTCACGCACGGACATTTCGCGGGAAGTTGCGCTTTCAAACATACCACGGGTGATTGCTGTCATGTTCTCGTTCATAACACACCTCAATAATCGACTTTTTATTATATTGTAGCACAGTAAAGTATGATTTGCAAGAAAAAGATACAAAAAATGGCACCGAACTATGCCGATGCCATAATTTTTATCGAAATACTGACAGTTACGCCTGTGCTGCGTCAACGATCTTTGCAAACTTCTCGGGAACGAGAGATGCACCGCCGATGAGACCGCCGTCAACGTCAAGCTTTGCAAGGAGCTCTGCAGCGTTGCCGTCATTCATGGAGCCGCCGTACTGAATTGTAAGAGCTTCTGCAACATCGTTGTTGTAAAGACCGCAAACAACCTTACGGATGATAGCGCAAACTTCTTCAGCCTGGTCGGGAGTTGCTGTAAGACCTGTGCCGATAGCCCAAACAGGCTCGTAAGCGATGATAACATTCTTCATCTGCTCAGCGGGAATACCTGCGAGGTCAAGCTTTGTCTGCATGGAAACGATCTCTTCTGTGATACCTGCCTGACGTTCTTCAAGAACTTCACCGAGGCAGAGGATAACCTTAAGACCTGCGTCAAGAGCAGCGCGCGTTCTCTTGTTTACAGTTTCGTCTGTTTCACCGAAGTACTGTCTTCTCTCGCTGTGACCGATAATAACGTACTCAACGCCGATAGCCTTGAGCATCTTGGCGGAAACCTCACCTGTGTACGCGCCCTTTTCCTCAAAGTGTACGTTCTCAGCGCCAATCTTAATATTAGTGCCCTTTGCAGCCTCAACTGCTGCGGGAATATC
>JAGBGV010000102.1 GCA_017935805.1 Clostridia bacterium
AACGAGATATTCTGCGATAGGTGTTTCTTATTTCTGTCTAATCGCTTGGGAGTGGTCTATTTTCGTAAGGGGATAGTTTTTTATTATATTTGATTACTTATCCAGAGCGTAGAAGCCGTGGTTTAGTGGGAGCTTTGGTGAAAAGCAGGAATCCGCAAAGTTACAGTTATACCGAGGCTCCTTCTGGGAGGGAGCTGTCACAAAGTGACTGAGGGAGAATGCGGTATAATAGAGTTTGTTCTACCTCTAAGTGACGCAGTCTCCTTCCGTCACGCTTCGCGCGCCACCTTCCTCTCGGAGGAAGGCAAACGAAATTGAACGTTTACCGTTAACTCTTAATAAAGTGAACAACTGACAGGCTCAAATATTGCGTACTCGTGAGCAGAACTGTTTCTGATAATTGATATACCCGAAAACTAAATGCCATCTACCATGTGGATAAACATATTAATTATGAATTTCGGAAAGAAATATCGACTGTGGCGTTAATGTATTTATCATACATTTGATTATCTACTTTGCTCTTATAGACCTTTGCTATAAGCTTCAGCATTTTTCTTACCACTGTCAAATGCTCTTCAATATCCTTTTGACAAGCATCGATCTTTTCATATCCATCCGAAATGTACACTAACAAATTATCATAGTCTCTGACTATATTTTCGGCAGTCCTAAGCGCAGATATTTTATCCCCCAAGTACGCATATGATATTGCTTTCGTCTTTGTGGATATATGAATCAACCGCTCGTCACGACTTGTTTCAATTACATCTTCACACAAGGATATTGCATCTTCCAGCCAAGATACATTTTTGTTATCCGAGATCAAATACTTAGTCTTCAATATTACCGCCATTTTGCATTTAAGTTTGTCAGATCTTGGATATTTTTTCAGTCCATCTTTACAATACTCCTCTGCTTGGTCAAGTCTTGTATTGTTGCACGCTTCGTCCACAAGGGATATGATATTGTCGATTGCTTTTTTCTCGGCAATATTATTGTAACCGAACAGCTCGTCAATGGACACGTCGAAAAACTTTGCAAGTTCTGGGAGCATGCAAACATCAGGCATTGTTGACCCTGCCTCCCACTTTGAAACGGCTTGATGCGAAACATTTAAGTATTCTGCAAGCTGCTCCTGGGTCATATTATGTTTCACACGGTATTTCTTAATATTATTTCCTATTTTAAACTCCATAATAACACCTCTACTTTATTCTATTGTTTAACACACCACCGGTCCGGACAAAAGTAATAGCCACTTCACCTTTTTCATATATGTCTACTTGAAATGCTATATGGTTGATAATTACTTTCTTGTGGTTTGCTGATCATATAATATCACAAACAAATTTTCCTTTCAATATAATATCAGTCGCACGGCGTTCACCTAACGGTTGCAAAAATCCCCTTACTTTTTTCGTAAGGGGATCGATTTTTATTTTGATATCCATGAGTATTCGCAAATACCATAGCTATTTGCGGCAATACTTTTGCATTCGGCTATGGAATATCCTAAATCATCTGAAAGCACCTCATAGTCAGCATTACACTTGAAAAGACAATAAGAATCCGAATTATCGTATTTACATATTGCGACAAACACACATCTATCTACCCCGTCACCGTTCCATGAAGGCAGACTACCATAATCGCCTTTGGGTGTATGCATTATCACTTTTGCGCAATCAAGTTTATCAGGAAACATATAAACTCCTCTCAAACCACAGAAGAGGCACTTAGTCTCAAGCGCCTCTCCATTTTTTCAATTGTCTTACTTATCCAGAGCGTAGAAGCCGTGGTTCTTATCGTTAACTTCGTCTCTGTGAGTCCACTTGCCGCGTGTGAAGTCGGGGATCTCAACAGGCGCACCGCCAAGTGCAATAGACTTCTCTGACAGAGGTGTGATCGCCATCCATGTTGCAGCATCATATGTATCGATCGGGAATACCTCGCCACTCTTAAGTGCTTCGAAGTAAGCATCGAATACGAGCCAGTCCATACCGCCGTGACCGCCCTTTACGCCTTCCTCTTCGAATCTGCGCCATACGGGATGCTCCCAATCCTTGCGATATTCGTCAAGGTTATTGTGGAAATCCTTGCGCTCGCTCTCAGGTACTTCCTCACCGTGAACATCGTCAAGGAATACAGATGCTGTCATTTCATTGAAGAAGCCCTCTGTACCGCGGATAGTGTAGTTTCTGGAGTAGAATCTGGGGAGAGAGTTATCAAGAGTCAGAGTGATAAGCTCGCCGTTTGCACATGTGATATTTGTCTTAACGATGTCGCCCTGCTTGAACTCGGCAGTCTGAAGCGCAGGATCAACATTCTCATGCTTCTTTGCATATACGTTAACACCGCGAGCCTTTGATGCCATTGCGGAGAGAGTCATAAGTCTGTTACCGCGGTTTACATCAAGTGTCTTGCAGATCGGGCCAAGCTCATGTGTGGGGTAGTTTTCACAGCAACGGTTGAGGAAGTTGCGGAGTCTGTAGTGCTTTGTAGTTGCAGCGTTGGCAATCTCAACTCTGAGGTCATGCATATATCCGCCCTCACAAGCAACGATCTCACCGAACAGACCTGCGCGTACCATACGCATAACCATCATTTCGTTTCTGTCATAGCAGCAGTTTTCAAGCATCATGCAATGGATGCCTGTTCTTTCGTATGCATTAACAAGATCCCAGCAATCCTGAATATCGTATGCGCCGCCAACCTCAATACCAACCTGCTTGCCGTGATCCATCGCATAGATTGCTGCAGGAATGTGGTTTTCCCAAGCAGAGAATACGAACACTACGTCGATGTCATCTCTTTCGATAAGTTCCTTATAGTCAGTTGTGCCGAAAATACCGGTCCAACCCTTCTTCTTCTCACAGTATTCGATAGCGTGATCGATTCTATCCTGATAAATGTCGCATACTGCTGTGACAATGGTATCGTCGCGCTCTGTAAGAATGCCTTCAATATGGCCAAAGCCGCGGCTGCCGAGTCCGATAACACCAATTCTGTACTTTTCCATGATATACCTCTTATATGTCTCGAGATTTCTTTTTTATTCCGTGCGAAATAGCACTATTTATCAAATATTATACCATATCTCCGCCTCTTGTCAAGAAGAATTTGAGAGAATTTTCCCACCTTTTGAGGGATTTTTGCTCCCTTCTGCCATTTTTTCTTTATAATGAAGAGTTCAGAAAAACAAAGTAAAATTTGACCTTGTTTTTTCCATAATTTTATGGTAAAATATATATTGGCTTTGTATGTGCAGAGTCACAGTACAAGCTCGGAACTCAAAAAACATTAACGTTACATATATTATCTCTCCGGAAAGGATAAGTCATGGCAAAAACAACGAACACAAAAAAGAACTCCGGAAAATCCACGACACAAAAAACAGCCGCGCAGAAGAAGCAGACCTTCAAGCAGGCTGAAAAAACTCAAAAGAATACAAGTACAAAAAAGAAAGCCGCAGAAGTACAAGCTCCACGCAAGCAGGAAAAGCCGGAATCATCATTTGTGAACCAGGCTGCTCCCTATCTGATGGCTGTGTTTGCTGTGCTTATCGCAGTATGCGTCATCATGGGCGAGGGTACGGTCGGCGGAACTATTCGCGATGTGCTGACAGGACTTTTCGCAGGTGCTGCATATGCTCTGCCCGTGTTTATTCTTATACGCACATTCCTTTGGAAGCGTGACGTATCAGAAGGTCAGAATACAGGTCGCAATATTTGCACATTTGTGGTATTCATTCTGCTCGCCGCACTGCTTCATACCCTTGGTGGCGGAGAAGCAAACTTTGATATCAAGACACATTACGCTGACGGTATGGATCTTATCGGCGGCGGTGTAGTTGGCGGTGTTATCGGTCAGCTTCTCGTCAAGGGCTTTGGCAAGGTATGCACACTGATTATCATCTTTGCCGCAATGATCCTTCTTGCGCTGTATATCGCAGGTATCACCCCTCGCGGAGTGTATATCTACGTTGCGTACAAGATCAAGTTTGCAAGCGAGAGACGCGAGGAAAGACGTGCGGCTGAGGAAGAAAAGCGCAGAAATGCTCCTCCCTCAAAGAACCAGATAAGAGAAGAGGAATATCTCGAATATCTTCGCGCCAAGAAAAAGCAGGCAAAGCTTGACAACGATATCGATCCCTATGAACAGCAGACTGTCTTTGACGAGCCTGTGCACACTCCAAAGGTTCAGCCCAATGCGGCAACGGTTTACCGTGTAAAGAAGCAAAAGCGCAGTGCAATAGACCCCACAACCGATCCCGAAGCAAAGCGCAAGCGCAATGTTAACAACATCAGCGACAGCGATTATGACGATGATATTGACTCTCCTTCTGCAGAAGCGGAAGAGATCAAGGCAGTACCCGCTGAGGCAGAAGAGCTTCCTCTCGATCAGGAAACAGTTGACGAGAAGATCTTTGACGAGGTAATGCGCCGCACTCGCGAAAGAATCGAGAAGAGTCAGAAGAAAAACGGCGGCGAGCAGATCAAAGCACAGACCGCAGAAGAGCTTGGCGCTGTCTCCGAAGCTGTTGATCCCACAGATGCTGCTCCTGCAGACACTACTGAAATCGTTGCGGGAGATGTACTTGATGCAGTTGAAATGGCAGCAATGAGTATCAGAGAGCAAAAGGGCAACTCCCACACCTCAAAGGACGACACACACTCCAAGGATGATGGCGGTGAGTACGATGTTTCAAAGATATTCGTAAATCCCGAAGACGCGGAAATGATCGACAAGATCTCCGAGGCTCACAACACACTGGATGTTCACCGCGAATCCCTCTCCGGCGCGCTTCCGAAGACCCAAAAGCCCACCCGCCCGTCAGCTCCGGTTTACAAGTTCCCACCTATTGAGATACTTGCAGAGGATCCCGGTCGCGGAAACGAAAACATAAAGGAAGAGCTTCAAAGCAATGCAGTCAAGCTTGTTGAGACCCTCAAGAGCTTTAACGTAAGAACAAAGATCGAGAACATATCTCGCGGCCCTACAATCACCCGTTATGAGCTGCTTCCCGAGCCCGGCACCAGAGTTCGTTCCATAGTTAATCTCGTAGACGACATCGCCCTTAACCTTGCCACCACCGGCGTGCGAATCGAAGCACCTATTCCCGGCAAGTCAGCGGTTGGTATTGAGGTTCCAAATAAGAATCAGTCTACAGTACATCTTCGTACGCTTATTGAGGACTCCCGCTTCATTGATGCAAAGAGCAAGCTGACAGTTTGCCTCGGTGAAAATGTTGCAGGTGAAGCCGTTTACTTCGATATCGCGAAAATGCCCCACTTGCTCATCGCCGGTGCCACCGGTATGGGTAAGTCCGTGTGCATTAACTCCGTTATCACAAGCCTTCTCTACAAGGCATCACCCGAGGAAGTCCGTCTTATCCTCATTGACCCAAAGAAGGTTGAATTGAGCATTTACAACGGCATTCCCCATCTGCTTGTTCCCGTTGTAAGCGAGCCAAAGAAGGCAGCAGGCTCTCTCTCTTGGGCAGTTGGCGAAATGGAACGCCGCTTCGGTCTTATCGAGGCTGTAGGTGTCCGTGACATAAGAATGTTCAACGAGGTTACAAAGAACGACCCCGACTACGAATACATGCCCCGTATAGTCATCATCATCGACGAGCTTGCTGACCTTATGATGACAGCACCCGACGATGTAGAAGAATCCATCTGCCGTCTCGCACAGAAGGCAAGAGCCGCAGGTATGCACCTTATCATCGGTACACAGCGTCCCTCCGTTGACGTTATCACAGGTCTTATCAAGGCGAACATTCCCTCAAGAATCGCCTTCACCGTTTCCTCGCAGATCGACTCCCGTACCATCATTGACCGAGGAGGCGCCGAAAACCTTATCGGTCGAGGAGACATGCTCTTTAACCCTGTCGGTGCACAGAAGCCCATGCGAGTTCAGGGTGCGTTCATCTCCGAATCCGATGTTGAAGAAGTAGTTTCCTATATCAAGAACATGAACGCTTCCTTCGGCGCATATTCCGACGAGGTCGCAAACCAGATCGAGCGTGAGGCACAGAAATGCGGTGTTGGCGGCAAGAAGGGTGCTGTTGCAGGAGGTTCAGCAGAGGGCGGAGATGACGAGGATCCTATGCTGAAGTCTGCCGTTGAGCTTGCGATAGAAAGCGGCAAGATCTCCACATCCCTCATTCAGCGCAGACTCTCCCTCGGTTACGGACGTGCCGCAAAGCTTATCGACCGAATGGAGCAGCTTGGTTATGTATCCGCTCCCGACGGTCAAAAGCCTCGCGAGGTACTGATTTCCAAGCAGGAATACATGGAAATGCGCCTCAAGGACGAAGCTCCCTTTGATATGTAATTCACACACAAATATTTAGCATAAGGACGATTCCACTATGTCAAATTTTATTGTACTTGAAGGTCTCGACGGATCCGGCAAGGGCACGCAGATCGAACTGCTCAAGGAATATCTCACAAGTCTCGGAAAGCGCGTTCGGGTTATTGATTTCCCAGATTATGCATCAGACGGATCAATGCTCGTGCGCATGTATCTGGACGGCAAGCTCGGTCAGAGCCCCGCTGATACCAATGCATACGCCGCGTCAATGTTCTTTGCCGCAGACCGATATGTAAGCTACGTTACAGGCTGGCGCGAGGATTATATCAAAGATGACACATACATCATCGCTAACCGCTACACCACCGCTAATGCATATCATCAGCTTTCAAAAATGCCCGAGTCCGACTGGGATTCCTTCCTTAACTGGCTGTGGGATTTCGAATTCGGCAAGTTAGGTCTTCCCTCCCCCGACCGCGTGATCCTGCTCGATATGCCCGAATCTGTTTCATCTGCGCTTGTGAGAAGCCGCAGTGCCGAGACCGGCAGAAAGATCGATATTCACGAAAAGGACGAAGGCTATCTTCTTGCCTGCCGCCGTGCTGCGAACTACACTGCCCAAAAGTGCGGTTGGACTGTAATAAAGTGTGCGGGAGAGAGCGATACTGTTCCCTATTCCAGAGAAAAGATCGCCCATGACATCGCGGAAAGCATTGACGATCTTCTTTAAGGAAGCAAATTATCCAAAGTCACAACTTACGCATATATATTACCGAGAAATTTAGCGCATTTTTTGACATTTCTTTGAATAATACTGTTTACAAAACAAAAACTTTGTGTTATAATATAGTTTGGTCGCCCGTGTCTCGGTTTGCGGATCAAAGGTCATTTATGACGTTTCACCCGCCGCTCTCTGAGATTTGGGGATTAAAATAAAAATTTTTAAGGTGAAAGGAGCTACTACAATGCTCACAAAGGAAAAGAAGCAGGAAATTATCGACACCTACAAGGTACACGAAGGTGACACAGGTTCTCCCGAGGTTCAGATCGCTATTCTGACCTACAGAATCGAAACTCTCACAGAGCACCTCAAGGCTAACAAGAAGGACCACCACAGCCGTCGCGGTCTCAACAAGATGGTTGGTCACAGACGTAACCTTCTCGGCTACCTCAAGGACAACGATATCGAACGTTACCGCGCTATCATCGAAAAGCTCGGTCTCAGAAGATAAGTTTCCGCTTATCCGAACTCGCAACTGTTGTGCTGCGGCGGTACATTATTTGCCGTCGCGGCATAATTATTTGCCCAAATACGTCCCCTATGCCCGCTTTGGATTAGCAGTTAAACAAAGGTCTGAATCTGTCAGGCAGTTGTTTAAGTGCTGAACCGGAGCGGTTAAAAATAATATAAAAGAAAGGTAAAAATCGAAATGTTTGAAAACTTCAAGACTTTTTCCTACGATTTCGCAGGCAGACCGCTCGTAATCGAAAGCGGTAAGATGGCAGGCCTTGCAAACGGCTCCGTTCTCGTTAGATACGGCGAAACTGCAATCCTCGCTTGCGCTACCGCATCCGAAAGACCCAGAGACGGTATTGACTTCCTTCCCCTGTCCATCGACTTTGAAGAAAGACTTTACGCAGTTGGCAGAATCCCCGGCTCTTACCTCAAGAGAGAAGGCAGACCCAGCGAAAAGGCTATCCTCACATCCCGTGTGATCGACAGACCTATCCGTCCCCTTTTCCCCAAGGATCTCCGTAACGACGTAGTTATTTCCCTTCTCGTTCTCTCCGTTGACCACGACGCTTCTCCCGAGATCGCTGCAATGATCGGCGCGTCCATCGCTCTGTCCATTTCCGATATTCCGTGGAACGGTCCTATCGGCGGTGTGTTCGTAGGTCTCACTGAAGAAGAAGGTCTCATCATCAACCCCACAGCTGAACAGCGTGAGCGCTCCATTCTCGAGCTGACCGTTGCAGGTACAGAGAAGAAGGTCGTTATGATCGAAGCAGGCGCTGCTGAAGTTCCGGACGACAAGATGTTCGAAGCTATCATGCTCGCTCACGAGGAGATCAAGAAGGTTTGCGCATTCATTGAAACAATCAAGGCTGAGATCGGCAAGCCCAAGTTCGAATATCCCTCCGCTGAAATCGATCCCACACTCTTTGACGCTGTTTACGATTTCTGCGCTGAAGACGTAAAGGTTGCTCTTGACACAGACGACAAGAACGTTCGTGACGCTCGTATTGCTCCCATCAGAGAGGCTGTTTACAACAAGTTCGACGAGGGCAAGGAAGAAATGCACGTTGTTCTCGACGAAGTTCTCTACAAGATCCAGAAGAAGATCGTTCGCCGCTGGCTCCTTGACGACCAGAAGCGCGTTGACGGCAGAAAGATGGATCAGATCCGTCCTCTCGCCGCTGAAGTTCACCTCTTCAACCGCGACCACGGTTCCGGTATGTTCACAAGAGGTCAGACACAGGTACTTACAGT
>JAGBGV010000103.1 GCA_017935805.1 Clostridia bacterium
AACCGTTACCCCGCAATTATACTTGTCGATGATCTCAAGACACCTTCGCGTATATCCGAGACCTTCCTCACAATGCATGTAAGGATCGCACATTGAGCCTGTACCGATCATACACGGCTTACGCTTTCTCCGCAGAGCATCTTCCAACAATTCGGGCGCGTTTTGCTTTACAGCAATATCTTCAAAGGGATGATCCATTTGATAACAATTCGAACGGCTGTCGCAGTAGATGCAACCGTGTGTGCATCCGCGATAAATATTCATGCCGTTTTTTGCTAAGAGTATCGTTTTGGCATCTATATAGTGCATACTATTCTTCTCTCGGTCTTACGTATCTCATTACGAGTGCGCCGTTCTTCTGCTCGGCTTCAGTGAGTTCAAAATCAAAAACGTCACCGTCCATGAAGAGAGATTTTGAATCCTTATCCGCAGTAATGGGAACTTGCACGAGAGATATTTCATCCACGCAATCTGCACGAAGGAAGTGTCCGTTGATGATACTGCCACCCTCGAGAACGTAGAACTCGGGAGAAAGATGGTCGCGCAGAATCTTCAATGCAAGAGGCACATCAATCTCGGTCTCACCCGCAAAGAAATAAGAGATCTCCTTCTCTTCGAGGTATGCAAGATAGCGAGGATCCACCTGCTCGGTCAGCACCTCGATGATCATCGCTCCACCGTAACCGGGGTCGCTATCTTCAATGATATTGGACCTCCAGCCAAGCTTACCCTTGGGGTCAAAAGCAATAGCAAAATAATTTGCGTCAGCAACATCATCGAACCAGCAATTCATATAGTGTCCAAGACATTTTTCGACAGGCTTGTACTCCGATAGATCAGGATACCAACCACCCGTGAAGCTACCTTCCATGGTCACGCGTCCGCAGATGAAGCCACCCGAGCCCTGCGCCTTGTATTCCCTGTTCATTTCATAGTAGATCTCTGTTGCCGCCTCACATTCGGGACGGCTTAAGAAATCACCTGTGACCTTTCCATCGATCGAGGTCACCATATGGCAAACGATATATAGTCTGTACATTTCAGCCTCCTGTCAGTGTATATCCTTGATGACCTTCAAGGCGATTCCCTGTATCGTTAACTCACGCGGATAGAAATTCAGCATTCTTCCTGTGTAGGTCTTGTTCTCCGCGTGAAGTCTCGGCTTGCCATTCTCCCAGAAGAGGCGCTTGAGAGTGTTGCCATCTTCGGTGAGAGCTACCACGACATCGCCGTCATTGGCGGTTTCCGTCTTCTTCACAAGCACGAGATCGCCCTTGTCAATACCGATATCCACCATCGAGTCACCGTATGCCTCAAGGAGAAAGCACTCTCCATCGATCCACTCTTCGGGTACAGCAAGATATCCTGTGATGTGCTCTTCCTGTTCGTCAGGGGTGCCGCACACGATCATACCCACGATAGGGATCCTGCGGAACATCACATTCATCTTGCGCTGCAACGGAGAGGACAGGGTCTTCTTGCCGGTGTACGAGATCACACCACGTTTTTCAAGCTCCAACACATGACGGTAGGCTGTGGATTTCACCATTCCCATATACTCCATAATATCCGCAAGGCTCGGAGATTCTCCGTTATTATCCCTTGCATACTGCTTGATAAACTCCGCGAGCTTGTTTAGCTTTTCTTCGCTCATCACTCTCATAACGACACCTCGACTCATTTTAGAACTTTTGGTTTTATTATTATATCACATCATCCGCGAGTTGTCAATAGGATTTTAGAACTTTTTGTTTCGTTATTTAAAAAACGCCTTTTCTTTGTTTATTGCAAACCTTATTCTGCACCTTGAACTGTTCACATTTTTATGATATAATGTCCTTACAAGCCTCGGCTTGAATATTTTTATCGGAGTGTGCTGTTTGAAAAACACCAACCTTTTGGAGATTGTATTGTAAACGAGAGGTTTGCAAATAC
>JAGBGV010000104.1 GCA_017935805.1 Clostridia bacterium
CCGACGGGCAGGTTACGGTACAAGCGCCGCATCCCTGACATACCGCAGGATTTACATACGCCACACGTCTCATTCTTGTGGTTCTGTCGGGCATTCTGAATTCTTTTTCGGAATATGATATCGCGCCATAAGGACATACGTCAGCGCACTGTGAGCATCCGTTGCACATTGCTTCGTCGGAATGAGCAACGCAGGGGTTGCAGGTCAGCTTATCCTTTGCAAGAAGTCCAACGACCTTTACCGCACAAGCGCTCGCCTGTGATACAGTTTCGGGAATATCCTTCGGTCCCTGGCAAGCGCCTGAGAGGAAGATACCCGCTGTGGGAGACTCAACAGGACGAAGCTTTGCGTGCGCTTCTGTGAAGAAATCGTTTGTATCCATGCTTGCTGTAAGCATTGTTGCAAGAGGACGCGCGGATTCATCAGGTTCAATAGCAGCCGCAAGCACTACAAGGTCAGCCTTGATGTGAAGCTGCTCGTTCATGATAATGTCGGACGCCTGAACATCCAAAGTTCCGTCAGCTCTAGGTGACACCTTGCCGACAGCTCCCTTTATGTAGTGCACGCCGTAGTCCTCAACTGCTCTGCGATAGAACTCGTCGAAGTTCTTGCCGGGTGTGCGGACGTCAATATAGAATACGTACACATCCGTGTCGGGGTATTTTTCCCTTGTGAGCATTGCATGCTTCGCGGTGTACATACAGCAGATCTTTGAGCAGTATGTCTTGCCCTTCTCCGGTGTGCATCTTGATCCAACACACTGCACGAAAACAATGGTGTGTGGATGCTTTCCGTCGGACGGACGAAGAAGTGTGCCGGATGTAGGACCTGCCGCATTGGTAAGACGCTCAAACTCAAGAGATGTAATTACATCCTTTGACTGTGAGTATGCGTACTCGTCGTATTTGTCGATTTTTATGGGGTTAAAGCCTGTTGCAACAACGATCGCGCCATATTTTTCCTCAATAATCGTATCCTGCTGCTTGTAATCAATAGCACCTGCGGTACATACCTTCGCGCAAACTCCGCATTTGCCGTTTTTCAGCATATTGCAATGGTCTGGGTCAATTGTCGCGATCTTCGGTACTGCCTGCGCGAAAGGAATATAAATTGCACGGCGGTTGTCCATACCAAGGTTAAATTCATTGGGAACCTTCTTAACCGGGCATTTTTCTGTGCAAAGTCCGCATCCCGTGCATTTTACTTCGTCAACGTAGCGAGCTTTCTTCTTGATCTTAACGCTGAAGTTTCCGACAAATCCCGAAACCGCCTCAACCTCGCTGTAGGAGTAAATCTTGATCTTCTCGTGCTGTGCGCAATCAACCATTTTCGGGGTAAGAATACATGCCGCGCAGTCAAGAGTCGGGAATGTCTTGTCGATCTGTGTCATCTTGCCGCCGATTGTGGGGTTCTTCTCAACAATGTCAACCTCATAACCCGCTTCAGCTATATCAAGAGCTGTCTGGATGCCCGCTATACCACCACCGATGACCAGCGCACGCTTTACAACGGGGCTCTCCCCTGCTGTAAGAGGAGCATTGAGAAGTACTTTCGCAATAGCGGCACGTCCGAGGATTATTGCTTTTTCTGTTGCTTCTTCGACATTCTTATGTATCCATGAGCACTGCTCGCGAATGTTTGCGATCTCAACCATATAGGGATTAAGACCTGCGGCAGTGGCTGTTTTTCTGAATGTTGCCTCGTGCATTCTGGGAGAACAGGAGCAAACAACGATACCGGTAAGTCCGTGCTCCTTTATTGCGTCCTTTATCAGATTCTGACCTGACTCGGAGCACATATACTGATATTCAGCGGAGAGGACAACGGAAGGCTCATGTCCGAGAGCTTCGGCAACTGCTTTTACGTCAACCGTTGCCGCAATATTTGTGCCGCAATGGCATACAAATACACCTATCTTTTGCATTTTTGCTCTCCTCCTTTATTTTGCGTACTTTCTCATAGCTGTCATGAGAAGCTGACCGGGAGTATCTTCGTCAAGCTTAGCGGGAATATCGTCTGCCTTCAGGCGGTTTTTACCCTGCTGACGTATCGCTTCAAGGCGCACAGCCTCAACCACCTTTGCAGGCTCAACACCTCTGGGGCATCTCTCAACGCAGGCGAAGCAGGTCAGGCACTTGTAGATGGACTCGGATTCCATGAGTCTCTCAATATTACCGTTTTCCACCATATATACAAACTGGTGTGGATGGTATTCCATCTCATCGTATGACGGACAGGTAGCGGAGCATTTGCCGCATCTCATGCACTTTTTTGTCTCCGCACCGCTCATTCGAAGGATCTGTTCTTTTCTTTTCTGTTCCATTGCCGATCCTCCTTAGTCTATAAGTCCGAGAGCCTCTGCAAGTACCTCTGTAAAGTACTTGATCTCAACAGGCTCACGGGAATTTTTCTTTATGTTGTATTCACACAGGGGGCAGGCTGTGATCATAAAGTCCGCACCCATTTCCTTGGCGGATTCTGCTACTGCAGTACTGCGCTTTTGTGCCGCTGCTTTATCCTCAAGAGTTATGTAACCGCCGCAGCATTCGTTTCTCATGGGATATATCACAGGCTCAGCACCAAGTGCGCGAATAAAGTCTTCCATGATCTTCGGGTTTTCAGGATCGTCAAATTTCAGCACATCTGACGGGCGAAGAAGAAGGCAACCGTAATATGCCGCGATCTTCTTACCGGTGAGGGGCTTTACTACTTTCTTCGCAAGCTCATCAAAGCCGATCCCGTCGCGGAGCAGCTCAAGAAAGTGGATTACATCGCCCTCTCCGTGGTACTCCATATCGGGAGCCATATAGTTATTTACACGTCTGTCGAAATCCGGGTTTACCTTGAACTCGTTGTTTGTCTGCTTGAGCACGTTGTAGCAAGCGGAGCACACAGTCAGCACACGTCCGCCGTTTTTATTTCCGTGATACAGCGCGCGAACAGAGGGCAGCTTTGTTGCGATCTCATCCTTTGCAGAGGTATATGCGCCTCCGCAGCACTGCCACTGTTCAATTTCGCAAAGCTCAAAGCCAAGGTAAGCCGCGCTTTCTCTCGCATATCTGTCAAGATCCTTTGCCTTGTTCTTCAGCGTGCATCCGGGATAATATGCTATTTTCATAGTATTCACTCCAAAATTCGTTTTCACTGTTTATCAGAGGTTGCCAGCCATCTCCTCAGGCTTGAACACCTCATCAAACTTCTCTGCTGTAAGGAAACCAAGTGCAACGCATGCCTGCTTCAGAGAAATATTCTCCTTGTACGCCTTCTTTGCAGTCTTTGCGGCATTTTCGTAGCCGATGTAAGGGTTCAGCGCTGTTACAAGCATGAGAGAGTTGTAAAGATTGTCATGCATCTTC
>JAGBGV010000105.1 GCA_017935805.1 Clostridia bacterium
AAATTGCCATCAAACATAAACACACCTCAGCAAGCTTATCGTTGATAAATCATATGCTGAGGTGGTTGTTATTATGTTTTATTATACAAACTTATAAATAGTTGTATAGTCGTATGTTTCGCCGGGACGAAGAACGGTATTGTTAAAGTTAGGGTGATTTATGGCATCAGGCATCTTCTGAGTCTCAAAGCATACGGCACAGTTTACCTTCTGCTCTACCCCACCCTTGAATGAAGGGTCATCTTCGTTGATCATATTTGCGGTGTAGAAGCCAACACAAGGCTGATTAGTCCAGACTTCCATCTTTCTGCCGGATTTGGGATCCATGAGATATGCAGAAAGCTTTACGGTCTTGTCATCAGAATCAACGAATATGAAATTATTGTCATATCCGCCGCAGTTTACATCCATAGATGGTTCGGAATTGAAGTCGCGTCCGATAGCCTTGGGTTCTCTGAAATCGTATGCTGTACCTGTTATATCGATGAAATTACCTGTAGGAAGGATATTCTCATCGTTTTCAAGGATCCTGTCGGCATTGATCCATGCGATATTATCCTTAATATTACACGAATCATATCCTGCCATATTGAAGTAGGAATGATTTGTAATATTAACAATGGTAGCCTTGTCGGTTGTAGCCGTATATCTTATGGAGAGTCCTGCGTCAAGTGTCAACTTGTAAGTACACTTTACGGAAAGATTACCGGGATAATTTTCCTCCATATCGGGACTGAGGTAGGAGAACTCTATTTCGGGCTCATCTCCGTCAGAGATGACTTTTGCATCCCAGAACTTCTTATCAAAACCCACAGCACCACCGTGAAGTGAATTGGGACGTGGAGCATCGTTAAGAGTAAGTGTATAGTCGACACCGTCAAGAGTAAACTTGCCGTTACCGATTCTATTGGCAACACGGCCAACAATAGCTCCCTGGTAACCGCCACCGTTTAGATAACCGCTTATATCGTCATATCCGCAAACAACATCGGCAACTTTACCTGTGCTGTCCTTTACCCACAGATTTGCAATAATGCATCCGAAGTCAAGAATACGTGCAGAAACCCTACTTCCGTTTGAAAGTGTGTATGCGGTAACGTCACGACCGCAAGGATGCTTGTCAAAAATACTAACTTGAATACTCATATTTTTATCCTATGTAATGATCAGTCCGGATAACCGTCGGGATTCTTTGCCTGCCAGTGTGCAAGATCCTCGCACATTTCCTTGATGCCGCGCTTTGCAGTC
Organism: Clostridia bacterium; assembly: GCA_017935805.1. Next base: position 1,249 of record JAGBGV010000105.1, read on the forward strand.
CATCCGAGCATATCTCTTGCCTTTGCGGGATCAGCATAGCACTCATCGATGTCGCCGGGACGGCGGTCAACGATCTTGTAATTTACCTTAAGACCTGTTGCGCCTTCAAATGCGTTTATAACATCAAGAACGGAGTATCCTGTACCGGTACCGATATTGAAATAATCAATTCCCTTTCTGGTAGCAGCCTGATCGAGAGCCTTGAGATGTGCATCAGCAAGATCAACTACGTGGATGTAGTCACGTACGCCGGTACCATCGTGGGTATTGTAGTCGTTACCGAATACGGACAGACACTCAAGCTTTCCTGCAGCAACCTTTGATACATAAGGAAGCAGATTATTGGGGATACCGCGGGGATCCTCTCCGATAAGTCCGCTCTCGTGAGCTCCGATGGGGTTAAAGTATCTGAGGATAGATACGCTCCAATCGGGATTTGCATGGCAAATATCAGCAAGGATACGCTCGATCATGAGCTTTGTCTCACCGTAAGGGTTGGTGGTAGACAGCGGGAATGTTTCTCTGATCGGCACACTTTCGGGTTTGCCATATACGGTTGCGGAGGAGCTGAATACGATCATCTTACAATCGTGATCAAGCATTGCACGACAAAGATTGAATGTGCCGGTGAGGTTGTTATGATAATAATACAGGGGTTTCTCAACGGACTCTCCAACTGCCTTGAGACCTGCAAAATGAATTACAGAATCGATTTTGTTTTCATCAAATACTTTCTGAGTAGCATCAAGATCAAGCAGATCAACCTTGTAGAACTTGGGTCTTGTTCCTGTGATCATCTCAATGCGGTCAAGAACGCATTCCTTACTGTTAAGAAGGTTATCAAGAATAACTACTTCCCTGCCGTCTTTGATAAGCTCGACTACTGTATGAGAACCGATAAAACCGGTTCCTCCGGTTACCAGAATTGCCATGGAATTTAAACCGTCCTTTTAAAAGAGATTAGATTTTCATACCTTTTGGTATGAATAATAATTATCAGAGATATTTTTCGATGATTGCATTCATTTCGGGCATCTTCTTTTCCATGTCGTAAACAAGCTTAAACTGAGTACGTGCACGGTCGAGATTCTGACCCTTTCTATGAGTAGCAAAGTAAGTGTCACCGTTGAGATAGTCGGTGAGGAAACGGATACCTGTTTCAAAGGTGATAACAAGAGCACCCATGGGGAGACCCTTGATCTCAGCCTCGGAAAGAGATCCGCCAAGTCCCTTGAGGAATCCCTTTGCGTAATCATCGAAGAGCTCAAGACGCATATATACTTTGTCAAGATCTCTTTCATCCTCCTCGGCACTGCTTGCACCGAAGCGGATACTGTCACCGAAATCGTAAAGCACTGATCCGGGCATAACCGTATCAAGATCGATAACACATATACCCTCGTTTGTCTTTTCGTCGATAATGACATTGTTGAGTTTGGTATCGTTGTGAGTAAC
>JAGBGV010000106.1 GCA_017935805.1 Clostridia bacterium
ACGGCTGCGTAATGTTGTCGGAAGTGGCGGCACTTGAGGCACAGCTTTCAGGTACAGGATTTGAGCTTGACAATGAAAAACGGGACATTATCGCCGGCATGATTCTTGACGGACTCCGCTATATGACCCACAGAGGAGTTTATGACTATGCTTGCACGGGACGGAATTTCTCCCGCGCCCCGATTGACGCATCGACCAACTTCCTTCACATCCTTGAAAAGCTTCCCGATTATCCCAGACTTGACGAGTTGGTGGCGTATCGCAAGTCTATTGAGGAAAAAACGGCGTTTGAGGGAACGAAATATTTCCAAGACACTCATATGCTTTGCCATCATACCAAGGGAATGTACTTTGGCGTAAAGTTTGAAGCCAGCAACATCCACGGAACAGAGCACTGTAACGAAGAAGCAATTTTGTCTAAAAACCTTGCTTACGGAACAAACTATGTTATAATGAGAACAGGCGAAGAGTACAGAGCGATCTCTCCTGTGTGGGATTTTGCGAAAGTGCCCGGCACAACTGCTTATTACGAAGACGACTATGCACTTTACGAGGGCAACCCCGGAGCATTGCAGTGGGTAAAGTGCCTGCAGTCATCCCATTCCGGCGGCAAGCAGGACGGGGATCTTGCAGTGATTTACGAGCAGGCGGTGCATGAGGATATGTCACTTTATGTGGCAGACTTTGCTATCCCCGGTGGACTTATCTGCCTCGGCACAGGACTGCGATGCGACCTCCGCCGGGAGGTAAACACTACTGTTGAGCAGTGTCCGCTGGTCGGCGAGATCACAAGAGATGGCGGCTCGATAATTCACAACGAGATACGCTACACCTCCCTCAACCACCGTGAAATGGTTCTTGACACACCCCATGTGATCGGCTCCTGGAAGAGAAACAACCGTCTCTACTCCGATGAGCCTATCGAAAAGGATATGTTCCTGCTCACTATTCCTCACACCAAGGAAACGGACGGCACGTATGCTTACATGATCACTACAGCCGCAGAACCCGCACCGAAGGTTACGGTCATCGAAAATACGGACGATTTGCAGGCGGTTGAGATCGAGGGTGTCGGCATCATGGCGGTATTCAATTACGACTGTACACGCACACTTGCAGGGAAGACGATCCACGGCAAGCAGGGCGACATTTATATTAAGCGATACTGATCGGTTTACCGGATAAATAACTGTTGAAAGGATCGAAAACCATGAAATTATGTGTTCTTGCTAATCTTTACGCGAAAAAGCCTCTTGATGAGGCGCTGTCTATACTCAAAGGACTTGGGGTCGAGGCGGTTGAGATCGGTTGCGGCGGATATCCCGGCAAGGATCACGCTGATCCCGATGTACTGCTGAACGATGAGGCGGCTTTTGCAGATTGGATGGCAACTTTCAAAAAATACGGTATGGAGATTGCGGCGCTGTCATGTCACGGCAACCCTGTCCATCCCGACCGTGCTACTGCCGAAATGTACGACCGCGACTTCAGAAACGCAGTTCTTCTCGCTGAAAAGGCAGGAGTTGACACGGTTATCACCTTCTCCGGCTGTCCGGGTGATCATCCCGGAGCAAAATATCCCAACTGGGTAACCTGTCCATGGCCTGACGATTATCTCAAGGTGCTTGAATACCAGTGGAACGATGTGCTGATTCCTTATTGGAAGGAAGCGGCGGCATTCGCAAACGCACACGGCGTAACAAAGATCGCACTTGAACTGCACCCGGGATTCTGCTGCTACAATACGGAGTCACTTCTCCGCCTTCGCGCGGCTGTGGGACCTGTTATCGGCGCAAACTTCGACCCATCCCACCTTGTATGGCAGGGAATGGAGCCGGCGTCTGCTATCCGTATGCTGGGAGACGCGATCCACCATGTTCACGCCAAGGATACAAAGATCGACAAGCTGAATACAGCGAAGATCGGCGTTCTTGACACGAAGCACTACAGCGATGAGCTTAACCGTGCATGGGTGTTCAGAGCGATCGGTTACGGTCACGATGTTGCTTGGTGGAAGGATCTGATTGACAATCTCCGCCTTGTGGGTTACGACGGAGCGGTATCCATTGAGCACGAGGACAGCCTTATGTCTATTGATGAGGGACTTAAAAAAGCTGTGGCGGCACTGAACGAGGCAATAATCCGCGATCCGAAGCCAACGACTATGGCTTGGGCGTAAATACAAACAGAAAGAACAGACTCGAGTGGCCTGTTCTTTTTTATTTGAAATTTTTCGATGGTGAGTAAGGTCAAGGATGTTTTTTCGATGAGTATGAGAGAGTTAGATAATATATACCAAAGCCTTCCCAAGTGGGGGAAGGTGTCACTGAGTAAGACGAAGTAGAAGCTCAGTGACGGATGAGGTGTGATATACTGGCACTAACTACTCATCCACCGCAAGCGGTCCCCCTTCTCTCATAAGAGAAGTCTTGGCTATACGCTAATTTTGTTGATAACCAAAGAAAATATCTATTATGCCAGACTATGTACATAGTAAAAGCATCGGTTGTATTTTTATTTTATCTTATTGCGTCAACCATGAACCCCACTGCGAACCGCACTCCGCAAATGAAGGCTTCTTCGTTATGTATCCATTCGATTTCATTATCACATTCTATGAATTTCTCGAGTGTTTCCGTCCCGTCATCCCCCAGAGCTTGTATCAGGCTTTCCTTGTGCCTCGCTCTGATTCTCTCTATTTCCTTGATCTCATCCGTTTCGGTCATCCAATCCTCCCCCGGAGATATCTGCCCACTCCAAATCTTTTTAATAAAGTCTTTCATTACGTTTCCTCCTGAATTTATAGCCGATATTCTGGCTATATTATAGCCAAATTTTCGGTCATTGTCAATAGTATGATAACATATTATAATAAAAATATAAAGTTTGTGGAGGAAGATATGATAAAATACGATAGATTATGGAAAACCATGAAGGAAAAAGGCATTTCACAGTATAAGTTACTTAAAGAATACGATATCAGCAGCGGTTTACTTGATAAGCTACGCAAAAATGCCGGTATAACAACATACAGCTTAGATAAGCTCTGCAAAATACTCAACTGCCGCATAGAGGACATCGCGGAGTATGTTCCCGATGAGGAAGGCAGACAAAAATAAACGCTATCACAAAAAAACGTGTAGTTTGGAGAACATATGTCACTTGAATACAATGAGAAAAACATTGTTTTAGCAAAGAACTTGAGAAAAAATGCCACGCAACAGGAAAAGCATCTGTGGTATGACTTTTTGTCTAAATATGAGGTCAGATTTCAGCGCCAAAAGGCAATAGACAACTTTATTGCGGATTTCTATTGTCATAAAGCACGATTGGTTATAGAAATTGACGGATCACAACACTATACCGAGAGCGGTATTCAGAGAGACGAGTTTCGTACAGAAATATTTGAAGGTTATGGATTGCGGGTGATTCGGTTTACAAATCATCAGATTGACACAAACTTCAAAAATGTATGCGAATATATTGACGTCACAGTAAGAGCCTTCCTCCGGGAGGAAGGTGGCACGCACAACTTCGACGAAGTCGAATGTTGACGTGACGGAAGGAGCCTGCGTCAACTTTGAGAAAGGCTAAGCATTATTGTGCCGCATTCTCCCTCAGTCACTTCGTGACAGCTCCCTCCCGGAAGGAGCCG
>JAGBGV010000107.1 GCA_017935805.1 Clostridia bacterium
ATTTTCTCCTCATCGGCAATAGCCTCCAATGAACCACGCGACTATCGCGTGGTTTTCGGTATACAAAGAAAAAGCCCCAAAATCATTAAGATTCGGAGGCTTTCTTGATTTGCATCACATAAAGCTGAGGAGCATTTATTCACCGGTGCTCAAATATCTGTATATCGTAATGAGCTCTTTGCGGGAGGATACGCCAAGCTTGCCGTAAATGTTCTTGTTATGGAATTTCAGCGTGTTTTCCGTGATAGTCATCTCAGCCATTATTTCTTTTGTTGATTTACCGGTTATGTATAAGTCAAAGATCAGTCGCTCGGTCGGAGTCAGCTTTGACTGTCCCTCGAGATAGATTTCTATGGTCTCTTTCGAAAAACTACCTTCCGAAACCTCGGTACCCGACGAGTTTGGCAGTACATTTGACGAAGCAGCTATCAGTTTTTCGTTTTCCCTGATCAGAACATTGAGAGACAAAAGGAACATCTCACTGATAATATAGGAAATGGACAGGATCTCGAAATCTATTCTAACGATCTGCTCAATAAGCCAAACGCCGATATTGATAAACACAGCCAAGGCAAGGATAACAGCATGAGCAGGTGTCCGAACCTTCTTCTTTGCGATCGCATAAACAACAGAAGATACAATGAGAGAGAAAATGCTTAAAAGATAGATCAGATTCACAACATGAAGGGGACCGTACACTTTCTCCAGCATTGATACTCCGTTAACAGTGACAAGGGAGACTTCCTTGTAGTAAATATCCAGAACACCGGCGCTTGAGGCGATGAGGAATACTGAGATTCCGACCGCGCAGAGTGCGTACGGGATCCATTTTCTGAATCGGATGTCAACTGTTTTCAGAATGATGATGAACATCGATAAGGGAAGAAAGACAGATCCCAGATAGGCGATCCGGTTTGCCCACAGCGCGAATTCAAGTGTAGGGGAGATCGCAAGCAGATAATACCCTGTGTTGACAACCGCAACTGAAGCAAATAGCACGACCATCCAACGGTCTTTTTCTATAATAAGCAAGCAGCATAGGAACGTCAATAAAGAAAAGATAGCTGCTATAAGATATACCGTGGATATATTGGTGCTTCTGTTTCCTGTGTCGGAGCAACCGGAAAGGAGGAGAGTGAGCGACATTATGCCGAAAGACAGAGAAACAATTTTTTTCATAATAGCCCTCCTTTGACTGAAAATTATAAATCAAACCACACTTTTGCCCCACACCACACCGAAAAAAGTGTGGTTTTCCCACACTTTTATTTTTTGAAAGTGTGGTGACACATCTGCCGGGACAAGGTAAACTGTATATAGATATATAATATTAATGTGGAAAATATTATGCATGTGCTGTGGATTAGCAAAAAATTATACCTAACCACATTATACCACACTTTTATTAATCGGTCAACCGAATTCTTCACTAAAAGGAGATTTTTGAAATGAGAAACAGAAACAAACTTCGCTTACTGCTGACATTTGTCCTGAGCGCCGTAATGATGATAGGACTCTTCGCCGTCTCAGCAAATGCGGCGAAGGAGAATTTCAAGACGTGCGACCACATTGGAATCCGCAATTGTGCGGCTCCGGTTGCGGGAGAGAAGCCGGACTTCAGTGTGTCTCCTTACTCCCCGGGACAGTACGAAATCATGAGCGTCAACTGGTACAAGGGAACAAGTCCGTCAGTTCAAACCATCATGGGCTCGACTATGAGCTTTGAAGGAAACACCGTATATACTGTGGAGTTCGAGGTTTGGGCTAAGGATGCGTACACCTTCACCACAGACTCGAACGGCTATACGACCGTAACAGCAGACGTGGGAAGCGGTGCTGCAACAGGAGAATACTCTGCCAGCGTTTGGAACGTATACGGACAGGACAACGAGAAGTATCTCACCGTCAGATGTACCTTCCCCGCAACGGAAAGCACTGCGACTTATATTAACAGTCTCTCAATCACCGGAGTTGAGGAACCATATGCAGGGGATCGCGCAAAGTATCCCGTGGGAGACCTTCCTGCGAGTGTGCAGTATCTCACCGACAATAGGGGATATTACTACGACGTTGCTTGGTATGACGGATCAAAGAAAATGACAAACCAGGAATACTTCGAGGAGGGTAAAACCTATACTTGCAAGATGGCGATCAAAGCAAGGGACGGCTATGAATTCAGAACTGACCCGAACCACTTCTTTGCGTCCCCCGGATACCCGTTCCCGACAGTTACGGTAACGATAAACGGCAAAACGGCGACAGTACTGCCCGACAACAGCGTAGCTCCAGGAAGCGAGGTCATTTTCGTGTCGGTGCAATTTACGTGTAATGCCTCAAGAAAGATCACGCACGTTGACATCACGAATGTGGATGATCCGAAATCTGACTACAGACCGGATTATGACGTCACGTTCGGAGATTCCACATACAAGCGAGACAGCCTCACCAACTTTGCTTACAGAAGTGGTGTTGCGTGGATGGATAAAAGCGGCAATTACCTGAATGCAAGCAGTGCCGTCTTCGCTCCGTCTTCTACGTATACGGTTGAAATCCGCCTCGAGGCTGTGGATCCGTACGTTTTCGCATATACACAGATGGGCTCGACCGCTGTGACAGCTACCGTAAACGGCA
>JAGBGV010000108.1 GCA_017935805.1 Clostridia bacterium
CACCGCAAGCGGTCCCCCTTCCTCTCGGAGGAAGGCTTTTACTGTACCGTCAATGTATTCGCACACATTCTTGAAATTTGTATCAATTTGATGATTTGTGAATCGAATCACTTTTAAACCGTAGCCTTCAAGTATCTCTGTGCGAAACTCGTCTTTTCGAACACCATCTTCGGCATAGTGCTGTGAGCCGTCAATTTCTATAACCAACTTTGCCTTGTGGCAATAAAAGTCAGCAATGAAGTCATCTATCGCTTTCTGCCTTTGGAATCTCACTTCATATTTCGCTAAATAATCATACCACAAATGCTTCTCTTGTGGAGTTGCATTTTTACGCAAGTTCTTAGCGAGTACGATATTCCTTTTATTGTAATCAAGCGACATATTTTCAAGTTAATACTTTGTTAGTCCCGAAATTACATTCTGTCAACGGGGAACATGATTCCCAGCTGATTTACTCTGCTCTGGTAAGCCGCCTGCTGCTTCTGCTGCATGAGAGACTGGTAGATGTCCTGCTTAACCTCGTCAAACTTGATCTTCTCGCCCATCTCACGCTTGTTCAGCTTGATGAGATGATAGCCGAACTGTGTCTTAACGGGAGCGGATACTGTGCCAACCTCCATGTCGTTGCAAGCGTTCTCAAATTCGGGAACCATCTGACCTGCGCCGAAGTCACCAAGCTCACCGCCTGCCTTACCGGAAGGACAAGTGCTGTGCGCTTCAGCCGCTGCCTCAAATGTTACCTCGCCGGATGCGATCTTATCCGCAAGCTCCTTTGCAAAGTCCTCGGAATCAACGAGAATGTGACTTGCGTTGTAGGTGATGCCGCCCTCAAACTGATCGGGGTGCTCGTCATAGAACTTCTTCAGTTCTTCCTCGGTAACCTTAACCTTTTCAACAGCCTTCTGCACTGCATAGTTTGTGAGAAGCTCTTCCTTGACTCTCTTCATCTGCTCCTTGAACTCAGGTTCGCGCTCCATGAGATTCTTCTGCGCGTCCATGAGGAACAGCTTCTTTGCGATAAGCTGCTCAAGGATCATTGCTCTGCCCTGAGGGTTGTTGTACGCCTGTGCACGGGGACCCATCTGCATGAGAGTGTAATCAATTTCACTTGCCATAATAGGCTGTCCGGCAACCTGTGCCACTACTTTGTCCTGAATGTTATCCATAATTTTTACCTTTCAAATATATTATTTATATTATTTATTATTTTTTCACAAGAGAATGTATGCCGACCGGTTTTCACTGTGAATGTCTCGCCGCTCGGAAGAATTACACATCCTTCCGTATTCGGAGGAATCTCCACATCAAAACGGATTCGGTCGTCCTCATAGCTCCACGCAGAGATGACAGTCCCAACGGGGGAACGGTATTCAGCCCGTGCATAGCCAAGACGTTCGTCCGGATAAGGGCGCACAGTGATTTGGCCCCCCTCTACTGAAATTCCGCAAGCTCTGCTCATAAGCCATCCCGCAATAGTTCCGTAGCTGTAATGATTAAGTGAGCCTTCAGGTGTTCCGTCGGCTGAGATTCCATTCCAGCTTTCCCAAACGGTGCTTGCTCCCTTCTCGACCTCATACAGCCATGAGGGCTGTTTTCTGTTAAGGAGCAAATCGTACGCCACCGACGGGTATCCGTTATCTGTCAGCACGTCGCAGAGAGCATAGGTAGTGAGGAATCCCGTGCCGATGCCGCCGTCTTTCTGAAGCAGGTTTACAAGATCTGCCGCAGCCTGATTTTGCTCCTCTTTTGTGAGAAGTCCCAGGGCAATAGGTCTTACAAAGTGGCATTGACGGCTTGAATCTATGCGTCCGTTCGGGAGATATACATACCGATAAGCGTTTTTCGCCTTTTCAGCCGCATCACGGAAATAAGCCGCATCGTATTCGTCTCCGACCCTTTGTGCAAGCTCACTTGCAAGCGTACATCCGTATGCAAGATAAGCAGTCGCCATCTCGGAAAGTCCGCCTTCCCAGTTTTCCTGGTCATAATACGGTGCACCCTTGCCCGGTTCCTTCCATTCTCCCCAATGCATACCCACATCAACAAAATAATCTCGGTATATACGCGGCATGTCCAGGTTACTTTCTCTGAATGCACGGGCTCTGGCAAGACAATAATACATCCACTCGCGAATATTCGGATAAAGCTGACGCAGCAGTACATCCGAATCATACAGCTTCATTATTTTCCACGGCACTATTTCAAAAGCATCACACCAGCCTGCCGCGCCGTCATGTCTGTCATAGCCAAAGTCCGGTGCCATCTGCTTTATACATCCGTCATCAAATTGTGTTGCCGCAAGCTCATGAAGCCACCGTGCAATAACGGGATAGCAATCCATAAGGTACATTGCGGTACCTGAGAACACCTGCAAATCTCCAGTAAATCCGGATTTTTCTCTGTGAGGGCAGTCGGTGGGCATATCAACGAAGTTACCCTTCATGCTCCACACGCAGTTTTCAAAGAGCTTGTTCACCTCAGCAACTCCGCACTCGAAGAAACCGACCTGCTCAATATCGGAATATACTGAGACCGCGGTAAACTCCTCTCCTGTTATGGGAAGAGACGTTTCCACCTTCACGTATTGGAATCCGTAATAGCATTTCATCTGGTGATAAACGTTCCTGCCGGGTTTGCAGATATACTCAACCTTCTGCAAACAGTACGGCATATCCGGATTCTGATTGTGGGTGGTTTGGAAGTTACCGTCCTTGTCAAGAACTTCAACAAAGGTCAGAGATATTCTCTCCCCGCCCTTTGCCATAATATCAAACTCCACATATCCTGCGATATTCTGTCCGAAATCAAGGACAACCTCCCCCTTGGGGGTTACTGTTTTTCTTGCGCTGAATCTTTCATGAGGGGTTATCGGCAAGGACGATCCGATAAGGTTGCCGTAGCCATAGTCGCACACTCTTACTTCGTGCCAATCATCAATGGTACGGTTGGCATCGTATTCCTCAAGCTGCATCATATCGTTTCGCATAAGAGGACCGGACTGACTCGCCTTCCAGCTTCCGTCTGTTACGAGCACGACCTCTCCGTCCACCTCAAGCTGACATAAAAGACCAAGCTGTGTGCCAAAGGAATTGCGCCGCATAGGCCAACCGACACATCCTCTGTACCAGCCCTCGCCAAGAGTAACCGTGATCTCGTTTGTACCCTTGATGAGCATATCCGTCACATCATATGTCTGCACCTGCAGTCTCTTTGGATACTGGCTTGACCCCGGTGCCATAAAATAGCCGTCAACATGTCTGCCGTTTATATACGCATCGTATACACCGTGAGCGGTTATGTAAAGCCGTGCATCAGCCAACTTACTCACAGTGAATTCTTTTTTCAGATAGCTTGCACAGTTAAGTGGGTCATCGGCGTACATGATCCTCGGAACACGGTACAGTTCAGGCTCTATCCACAAGGCTTTCCACCGTTCTCGCGGTATTGTGGTCTCAAATTCCGACTCCGCTGTCTCACCCGCAATTCCGTTTTCATTCCAAAGGGTAATGGACCATCTTATGCGCTGTCCCCATGGCATATCCACCGGCACCTCGTATTCCGTCCGTCCGGACTCTACCTTGCCGCTGCCGAAAATTGTCAGGTCATCAATATTTACAGCAACCGAAAACGCGGTCTGAGTAACACCGTCCACAGGTATCCATGAAAAAACGACCCTGCCGCCGTCTATACCGCAGGGAGACTTCATATAATTGGTCTTTAGCGCTGTTGCATACATAGCTTATCTCCTTTCGGCGGAAGAAAACTTAAGTTTTTGCGAATTTTATCATCAGCTTTACGGGAAGCAGCTTGGCAATTACCCGATACAGCTTGTAAAATGCTCTTGGTGTGTAAACACTTCTGCATTTTTTCGCCGCCTTGAGAGAGCCGCGTGCCACCTTTACGGGATCGCAGTAAGGCATGATGTCGAATGTTTTTGAGTTGCCCTTGATGCCGCCGAGATAGATGAATTCCGTATCCATGGGACCTGAGCAAACTGCGGTTGAGATGATTCCCTTCGGCTTCAGCTCCTCACCGATTCCGAGAGAAAACGCCGTCACATATGCCTTGGATGCGCTGTACACGGTCATTCGGGGATTTGGACAAAAAGAAGCAATTGACGAAATATTGAGGATACGGGCACCTCTGTTCATGTATGGAATAAATATATGAGTCACCGCCGTCAACCCCTTCAGGTTAAGGTCAACTGTACGAGTCTGATTTTTCAGCTCGCCCTCTCCCACGTTTCCGAGATAACCGCAACCGGCGTTATTGATAAGCAGTCTCACATCCGGCTGTTGTGCTTCAGTCTCCGCAGCAAGTGCGGCATAGCTTTCGTCAAGGGTAAGGTCATATGGCATTATCCTGCACGGGCGTGATAGCTCACTCGCTACTGCCTCGAGCTTTTCTCTGCCTCGCGCCACAAGCCAATATTCTTCGATTTCAGGGTAATATACCGCGATCTGTCGGCAAAGCTCAAGTCCGAGCCCCGCAGACGCGCCTGTTATAACAGCTACCTTCATTATTACACCTCATGAAATTCACATTCTATGTAATAATACCACAAGAGGAGTTTTTTTGCAAGTGCGAAGGCAAAACTTTTGAAAGAGCGAGTTCTCCGAGAGATTTTTCGATTTTTGTGTGGCATTTTCCCGAAGTATATGGTATAATATTGTGATTTTGATCCGCACAACTGAACATCAGAGGTTACGCAGAATCATGATACGATCTATAAAAAACAAATTCAATTGGAGCTTGCTCCCGACTATACTAATTCTCGCATGGCCGACTATGCTTGAACAGCTTCTCGCAACTGCTGTACAGTACATCGACACCGCCATGGTCGGCTCACTCGGCGACTATGCAACGGCAGCCGTCGGCTCGACCACAACGGTCAACTGGCTTGTCAACAGCTCAATATCCGCCCTCGGAATCGGATTTCTTGCATTCATTGCACAGGCTTACGGCGCAGGGGAAAAGAAAAACGCCCGTCGCGCATCTGCTCAAGCGGTGCTGACTGTCCTTGTCACAGGCGCAGTTTTCACAGTTTTCACCCTTGCACTCAGCTCATATGTGCCCGTGTGGATGCAGGTGGACGAGAGCATACAGAGTCTTGCCGCAAGATATTTCTTCATCATCTACGCACCAATGCTCCCCCGCACCGCTACAATAATCTTCGGTTCAATTTTGCGGGCAGTGGGTGACACTAAAACCCCCATGCTTGTGGGACTTGCAGTAAACATTATCAACGTTATTTTGAACTTTTTCCTTATCTTTGACACACGGCAGTACACCGTTTTCTCCCATAGCATTACTGTGTACGGCGCAGGTCTCGGTGTAATCGGCGCAGCAATCGCAAGTGCTGTTGCTTTCACAGTAGGTGGCATACTTATAACAATTGCCCTGTGGCGGCACAAGGAGATCTCCCCCCGCGGCTGCTCCGTCAAACCCGACAGACACATCCTCCGTCCTTGCTTCAGGGTGGCGCTACCCAATATGCTGCAGAGATTCGGCACATCCCTCGGATATGTGGCGTTTGCATCGATGATAAACTCCCTCGGAGACATCTCCACCGCGGCACACACCATCGCCAACACAGTGGAGTCTGCATTCTACATCCCCGGATACGGTATGCAGGCTGCCGCGTCAACTTTAGCCGGCAACGCACTCGGCGCAAAGGATAACGCAAAAATGAAGGAGCTTGCACGGCTGCTTGTATTCATTGAAGTTCTTCTGATGGTAGTCTCCGGTGCGCTTCTGTTCGTCTTTGCTCCGCAAATGGTGAGCATATTCTCGGACAGTGATGAAGTCATCCGTCTCGGTGCCATCGTGCTTCAAATGGTGGCAGTATCCGAACCGATCTTCGGTGCAGCTATCATTATGGAAGGCTTGATGCACGGCGTCGGAAAAACAGTCGCCCCGTTTGTGTTCAACATCGTCGGTATGTGGGGCGTGCGAATTGTTGGTACGTTCATCTGCACACAGCTTCTCTCCATGGGTCTTGTATCCGCATGGGCTTGCATGATCGGACACAATCTGCTGCTCTTCTTTATGTTCCTCGCCTACTACCTCAGCGGCAAATGGAACCCGCTAAACAATGCTAAAAATTCACTCAACATAAACGGAGGCGCCAATGCTTAAACGTTTTCTCGCCTACTACAAGCCATATATGAATATCTTTATTCCCGATATGCTGGCTTCATTCGTTGTGGCAATGATCGGTATAGTTTATCCCATTGTTACCCGTAAGATGCTCAATGAGTTTATTCCGAATAAAGAGTATCAGCTGATCGTCATTTTCGGTCTGACTCTCTTATGTCTCTACGCCGCAAGAATGTTGCTGAACTATTACATACAGTATCAGGGTCACATGATGGGCGTGAATATGCAGGCGCAGATGAGACGGGATATGTTCACTCACCTTGAGAGACTGCCCTACAAGTTCTACGACAACAATGAGACAGGTAAGCTTATGTCCCGCATGACCAATGACCTTATGGATATAAGCGAGCTTGCTCACCACGGTCCGGAGAATCTTATCATCTCCTCAATTTCAATCATTACGTCCTTCGTTTACTTGTCCACCATCAACATTTGGCTGACGCTTATCATCTTCATGGCAGTTCCCTTCCTTCTTGTAATAACCTACTTCCTTCGCAAGAAGATGCGGGATGCATTCAAGAGAGGCCGCCAGTCTATCGCGCAGATCAACGCATCCCTTGAGTCAAGCATCTCCGGTATCAGAGTTACAAAGGCGTTCACCAACTACGACAAGGAAGAAGAAAAGTTTGAGGAAGGCAACGAGTCCTTTGTTCGCTCCCGCCGTGACTCCTACAAGGCAATGGGTCAGTTCCACTCGGGCACATCATTCATCACAGACGTGTTCAACGTAATCATACTGATCGCAGGCGGCTTGTTCCTGTACGCAGGTGAGATCGAGCTTGGAGACTACACCGCGTTTATCGTGTCTGTAAACCTGTTCATCTCCCCCGTTATGACGCTGATCAACTTCATGGAGCAGTACCAGAGCGGCGTTACAGGCTTTGAGAGATTCCTCGAGATCATGGACGAGCCCGTGGAAGAGGACAAGGATGGTGCTAAGGACATCGGCAAGGTTGAAGGTCACATTGAACTCAAAAACGTAACATACGGCTATGACGGCGAAAAAGACGTTCTGACTGATGTAAGCCTTGACATACCGAAGGGCAAGACCTTTGCGCTGGTTGGTCCTTCCGGCGGCGGCAAAACCACAATTTGTCACCTGATCCCCCACTTCTATGACATCGAGCGCGGTCAGATACTAATCGACGGCAAGGAAATCCACGATATTTCAATGGAATCCCTCCGTCGCAGTATCGGTATCGTTCAGCAGGACATTTATCTGTTCAACGCAAGCATCAAGGAAAATATCCTCTACGGCAGACTTGACGCCACTGACGAAGAAGTTGTCGAAGCGGCAAAGCGTGCAAACATTCACGACTATATCATGACCCTTGAGAACGGCTACGACACCGAGATAGGTGAACGCGGCGTTCGTCTCTCCGGCGGTCAGAAGCAGAGACTCTCTATCGCAAGAGTATTCCTCAAAAATCCCCCGATCCTCATTCTGGACGAGGCGACCAGTGCCCTTGACAACACCACCGAGATCCTCATTCAGGAAGCGCTTGACGATCTCTGCCGCGGCAGAACTACTCTTGTTGTGGCACACAGACTCTCCACCATCAAGAATGCTGACGAGATCGCAGTCATCGCCGGCGGTAAGATCGTTCAGCAGGGCTCCCACGAAGCTCTTCTCGCAGAGGGCGGTATGTATGCTGATCTGTATAATCTCCAGTTCCGCGCCAACACAGGTGAGAGCGTGGAAAGCTACACCGGAACCAAGTTCGGGGTGTGAAGAAACAAATAAAGCCTTCCGTAATTGGAGGGCTTTTTCTTTTAATATACTTTTAATCGGTTAATTTATCCGCCTCTATTGCATTGTTGATCGCAATATTGATAAGCTTAGTATAGCTTATATTGTATTTTGCCTTTAATGCGTCAAGTTTTTGAAATAATTCAGCAGATATCAGAAAACTTCTCTTAACTTTCCACGCATTAGAAGTGGGGAATGCTTTTACATTTTCCGTCTCTGTCAAATCCTCAATAGCAACGATTACAAGATCATTTATCGTGGCTTCATATTTTTCATTTGACAAACGCTGCAATTCGGTGTACAATGATTCATATATAAACCAAGACTTTTTAAGGTATTCTGTCTCGGTCTCTCCACGCCGACGAAAAGCCTTACTGTATGCAGACATAATATCACCTCTTTCAGTTAAATTATGTCTTCTTTTTTGCTCAATTTATACCACCCATATAGGTGGTAATTAATAATTATATACGAGGTAAAGCATGTCAGAACAAAATGTTAAAAATCTACTTAAAAGAAACTATTACGACGAATCCATTGCAGAACTTGAAGAGAACTTACAAAGAATCAATAATAAATATGCTTCTATGAGTGAAGATGAGCAAAAAAATTCCGAAGAATACGCGAGAAATTTATTAAATAACTACCTCGCAAAAAATCCTCCAAAAAAATATGTATCCGATCCACACGCTGTTTCTTTCTTCTCCGGAATGGCACCATGGATAGATGCATTGGCAAATGTTCTCAACTGCAATGTGTGCATGGACATCTTTAATGACAGCATTGGTACTGTCAAGTTTACTTCTGATATTTTCTTAGTAGACAGCAATTCCGAACATCGATTGCACTTAACATCTCTAATCTTTTTATCTGACTTTTTTGAAATAAGTGCCGATGAGGATGACACAGAAGTGATAAATATATTATTCATATTCAATTTGACAAAAGAAGCCGATGATTGATATCTTTTTACTCGTAAGTTTGATTTTTTTATAGACAAACCACTCCTTTTATGCTATACTATATATATGGTAACATTTTGAATGATGACGGCATATATTGAGTAGGGGGACAAAACTATGGCAGGCAGACAAAGACGGCGCACAGGAGACTTGGCACTGAAGATCCGCGACGCAGTTGGCAGTGTTTTTTCCTGCGGCAATTTTATCCCCACCGAGTTTACCCTCCCCTCCGAAAAGGGCGCGCAGCTCTCCATGACCGGTGAGATCGGCGCTGTGGGTAACCGTTTCGATGCCGACACGTCTGCTCTTGTAAAGGCTGTGAAAGGTCTCGCACCTGCATGGCAGACTGAAAACAACAACATAAAAGCCGACGTGGAAAACGGTCGTTACGCTGTTCTTTGCGGCGATGTTGACCGTTCTATCGCTATGGCAGGGGCGGCACTTGAGCTTGTTCGACTCGGTGCTGTAAAGCTGGTCATTGCGACTGACACTCCGGCTGAGCGCGATAACCTTGCCCGCACTTTCGAAACCATGCACGGCGGTATGGGAGACATCAACGTAACGTTGTACAGCCACGAGAATTACGACGATTGGACAGAAAACAAGGCTGCATCTATAATTTACGGCTTCCTCTCGTCCCCCACCCCCGAGATACTGATAATCGGCAGAGACTCCTTCAGCCGCAAGACTAACCTTCTCAATCAAAAAAGCGGCGAAGAATCCCTCGCATCCCTTATTTCTCACGCAAAGCCCGCGGTGCTCGTGTCTACCCAAACTGTTGCAAGCGGCAGAACTATCGCAAAGAATGCAGCGGCATTTGATCCTGCATTCGTGATCATGTTCACGGAAGAAGTAAAGCATATCCGCGGCGCGGTGATTTATGCTCCGGGAGAAGTGACACGCAAAGTGGAGTCAGTTGAAGTTCAAGAGCAGCTGGGATTTTGACGGGGAGAAAAATTAAACCCATAATTTTGCAAAAATCACTTGACAAACTCTCCCGTTTATAGTATAATCACCTTTGTCAACTGAATAAGCGGCGACATAGCCAAGCGGTAAGGCAGAAGTCTGCAAAACTTTTATTCCCC
>JAGBGV010000109.1 GCA_017935805.1 Clostridia bacterium
ATAAACTCCTTTCTTTAAGTTAACCGACAATGAGGGATAGCGGTGAAACTATCCCTCAAGATCGATAACGTTATGACGATATATTATTTGTAGTTAAGTTCGCCGTCCTGAGCAGCAACTTCTGCAGCCCATTCAGCATCGTCGAAGTTGTATGTCATGTACTTAACTCCGCCGTAACCCATGAATGTGTTGTACTCGTATGTTACGTAGTCAACCTGGTAGGAGAGGAGAGATGCGCCAAAGTTGTTGTAAAGAGGAACAGTGTAGTAAACTGCGAGAACTTCCTTCTCGAGAGCTGCGATGAGCTGGAGTCTGAGAGCGTTGGAAAGAGCTGTTTCGGACCAGTCATACTTAGCACCTGCAGCACCGTTAAGGCAGTCATACCATTCGAGGAGTGTCATTGTTTCTGTGATGTCGCCGCCGTCTTCAGCAACGCCAACCATTGTGAATGTCATTGTCTGAGTAGCTGTATCCCATGCCTTGGAGTACATGTAAGAGGGGCTGAGGTAAGCAAGGAGGAAGTAACCGGGGTCCCAAGCTGCGCCTGTCCAACCACCCATACATACGTCATATGCGCCTGCACGGAAGTCGTTAGCCCAAGCTGTAGCGAAGTCCTTAAGTTCAACGTCGATTCTGCCTTCGAGAGGTGTGCCAACTGCGAGTTCCTTCCAAGCGTTAGCGATGAAGTCGCAACGTCTCTGAACTACTTCGTTGATAGCGCCGGAACCGAATGTGAGGAGAACCTTATCTGTTTCCTTGATGTCGCCGGCTGCGAGAGCTTCGTTGTAAGCCTTTGTGAGGAGAGCTCTTGCTTCTTCGAGGTTGTAACCTGTGATAGCGTCAACAGCGTCATCAAGTGTTTCGTACTTAGTATAGTCTACTGCGTAGATGTCGCAGAGAACCTTCTTAGCTTCGTCGGAGTTACGGAATACGCCACCGTTTTCAACGTCATAGTAGTGCATGGAGTTGAAGAGACCGAAGCCTGCGAGAGAGGATGTTGTTGTCTTGTTAGCGAAGTCTGCTCTGTCGATGGAGAGAGAGAGTGCCTTACGGAAGTCAACATAGGAAAGGAGAGTCTTGTTGGTGCCTTCTGTTTCACGAGCCTTGAGGCCTTCCTTGGAAGACTGGAGCTGGAGAGAACCTACGAAGTCATCGGGAGTGAAGTAAGCTCTGTCAGAACCCTTATAGTCGTCAGCAACGGATACGTCGATGCCGATTCCGTCGAGTTCACCGGCGAGGAAGCGGAGCCATGCAGCGTTCCATTCCTGGATGATTTCAACCTGGATTCTGTCGGTCATGTACATGCCTTCATTTTCTTCGAGGTTGTAGCCGTACCAGTTTTCGTTACGAACGAGAACGTACTGCTTACCAGCCTGGAAGGATTCGAGCTTATAGGGACCCCAAGACATAGTTGTTTCTACGCTGGAGTTGTAGTTGGTTGTCCAAAGTGTTGTGCCTTCAGAGGGAGCGATCTTGCAAGCTTCGTATGTTTCCTTGTGAACGAGGGGGAGAGAAGCCATGTTGTACGCTGCCTTGTAAGAGAGGGAACCGTCATCCTTGAGGAGCTGGAGGGGCTTTTCGAGAACGAGAACGATTTCATATTCTGTATCGCCTACGAAGATACCTACTTCTTCCCAAGCGATTTCGGGATATGTGTAGTTTGTTACGAAGAAGTCGAGTTCTTCATCGGGTTCAGTCTGCCACCAACCGATGAGAGCGTCCCAAGCTGCCTTGAGAGTTTCATCAGCCTTGATTTCAGCCATTGTCTTGCCTTCCATAGCTGCTGCTGCTTCTGCTGTGAAAGCGCATTCGCCAAGGTAGTTGTTGATGAAGTAAGCTGCTGTAGCTGCTGCGTCATCAGATGCGGAGAACTGCATGGAGCCTCTTACGGAAGCTTCAGCTGTGATTTCGTCGCCGGCAGGAGCGAGTGTGAAGATGATCTTATCGTCGAGATCTTCAGAGTAGGTAGCGTAGGGAGCGTCTGCTGCGAACCAGCCGGACTGACCCTGCTTAGCGTATGCCTGAGCGTTCTTAATGATAGTAGCGCCGAGGTAGAAGGAGTCTGCTCTGTAGTTCTGGAAGAGAGGATCGAGCTGCTGCTGCATTGTGTAAACGAAGTCTTCAGCCTTGATAGGTGTGCCGTCTTCCCACTTGAGGTCTTCACGAAGTGTGATCTTGTATGCAAGACCTGTGCCTTCGCCAACGTACTCAGCGGTAACGTCTTCAAGAGCTGTAGCTGCTTCGTACTTCATAACGAATTCACCGGGAAGGATTTCGCCGTATTCGTCATACTTGAAGTCGTAGCCGTAGAAGCTGGAGCCGATGTAACTCATAATTTCAGTGTCATTGTTGTCCTGATATGTGAGTTCATTCCAGTTGGAGGGAGACTGGGGAAGATAATAGTTGTATGTGTATGTCTTTCCGTCGTCTACCCATGTGTAGGGTGTGTCAACCTCGGGACCGTTTGTCTCGGGAGCATTTGTCTCGGGAGCATTTGTCTCGGGTGCGCCTGTTTCAGCAGGTGTCTTGTCGCAAGCGATCATGGACACGAGCATGGAAGCTGCCAGAAGCATTACCAGAATACTTCTGAGTAAAGTTTTGGTTTTCATAAATATTTTTCCTTTCGAAAAAGATTTATTATATTTTATCATATTATATTCAATAAGGCAATACATTTTATTCACAGTTAATATTTCATGCATAAAATATTAACAAATTATTCATCAAAAACAAGGCGCATTGTGACCTGCCGGGGGAACTTTTTTTGTTTTAGGCAAAACCGAATGTATATATTCATTTTTCGGATGAATAATATTCATACCGTACAATCGGCGATATATGGCGATATATATTATATATATAATTAAATGAAGGAAAGCGATCAAAAACCACCGCTTTACACCTGTAGTAGGTAGGATTTTCGCTAATGGGATGCGGCTTACCCATCCTGCTTCAAACAACCTCAAACTGCACTTTTTTCTTCGCAAGCCTTCTCCAGCATTTCTTGAAATGCGTGGGAGAAGGTGGCAGACGAAGTCTGACGGATGAGGAGACCAAGGTCTGCACATTATTCATATCAATTCGCTCAACCGTCCCGACTGACGGTAGGGACAGGTTACGATACTTCGTATCGTTGCTCGACTGTCCATCGAACAGGATCAAACTGCACTTTATCTCTTTTATCTTTAACCAAGCTTATTAGTTCAACCAAAGTCCCCACTCTCGTGGGGAGCATAAGAGGTGTAGACGCAGACACCTCTTATGAATCACCCTGCGCCAAGGGGCAAAGAGCTCATTTCGAATGACTCGTCATTCTTCACTCGCTGTTTTCCCCTTTGGAAACCCCTTTTGCTTCCCGTGCAGCTTTTACTTTAACATCACCCACACCCATTTTTCCAAAACACTTTTCGAACAACGTGAGAAAAGTTACCACACTTATTACCTCTTCACTATTACCTCTGACCTCAACTAATAACCCATAACCCATAACTCATCACTCATAACTTGTTCCCCGCTACCCTCCCTCCGCACATCAGCACGATAGGTGCAACGATCATTCCACCGATGCCGCCCAGCTTGAGTCCGATATACACAGCCGCCAGCGCAACAAACGGATGCACTCCTGTCATCTTGCCGATCACTCGCGGCTCAAGGAACTGTCGGACGATATAGATCACTCCAAGAAGAATGAGCAGTCCTGCGCCGCGAACCATCTCACCTGTGAAGAAGCACCACAGCGCCCATGGGATGAGCACCGTACCGCATCCAAACAGCGGCAGCGCATCCACAAAAGCGATCATCAGCCCCGCCGCCATGGGATTTTCCGCACCCACAAGAGCGAAACCCACCGATAGTATCACAAAATTCACCGACATAATAGTGGCATATGCCCGAAGGTAAGAGAACACCGCCCCCGATATGTCGAGAAAAACGGACCTCACCTTCTCCGCGTGAGCCTGCGGCAGAAGTGAGCTGAGACTCCGCGCCGCGCCGTCCATGTCAGCGGTCAGATAAATGAATCCCACCGCCGAGACGAGAGTTCCCATGAGCATTCCGGGGAGAGACTGGACTACCGATCCGAGGAATCCTGCGATCTCGGTGCCCAAATACCCTGCCGCCTCCTTAACTACCCCCTCGAATATCTCGATCATGCCACCGCCCACACGCCCGGACTTGAACGGAATCGCGTTGTAAGCCTTACTGATCAGCTCCACAGCGCGGTCAGCATATTCCGGCAGCTTCTCAACCACCTGCCACAGCTGATCAATAAGCCGCCCCGACAAAGCTGTGACAATATATATCGCACCGCCGCAGATTATCACCGCAAAAACCGCACCGCCGACCTTCTCGCTCACATGGCAGGCTCGGCTCAACACTCGTGCCGTAGGTCTGACTATCCGCGCACCGACGTAGGCTATCACAAGCGGAACCAACACCCCGGCGATCCTTCCCCGCACCAGCCCCGCAATGATGATACCCACAGCCACCCACAACGCTAAACGCACGCCCTGCCTTATTCCACCGCTATCTGACATTTTTCACGCCCCTCTCATGAGTCTTACACTATATTATTCCCACCCAGGGCGAAATCTTCACAGAATGTATTTGACTTTGCACTGTTTTTCTGATAAAATATCAGTAAACACAGGAAGGAGGACGGCAACACAGTGGTTTCAAACGGCAAAACATTGGCCTGCGCCTCTCAACCTCAAAAATCAAATACAAAAGAAAGGCATCTGTCCTCACTCATCCGGCTGACTGCGCTTTTTCTCACAGGCTTTCTGCTTTGCGGTTGTGCGGTGCAGTCGATCGAGTTTCTGGAGGACGGAGATTTTGGTGAAACTATCATGATTCAGATCGAAATGGAAAACGGCGGCATCATTAAGCTTGAGCTTTACCCCGATATCGCGCCTATCACAGTTGAAAACTTCGTAAATCTTGCACAGGAAGGCTTCTACGACGGACTCATTTTCCACCGGGTTATCGAAGGCTTCATGATCCAGGGCGGCGACCCCACAGGAACAGGCAGAGGCGGCTCCGGCAAGAATATTAAGGGTGAATTCGCGGCAAACGGTGTAAAGAACACTATCGCACACACCCGCGGCGTCATCTCCATGGCACGCAGCCAGAGCATGAACAGCGCATCCTCCCAGTTCTTCATTTGCCACGCAGACGCGCCTCACCTCAACGGTCAGTACGCGGCCTTCGGCAAGGTAATCGAGGGTATGGAAGTGGTTGACGAGATCGCAGAGGTTGCCACCGACTGGAATGACAGACCTATGGTTGACATGGTAATGAAGAGTGTGAAGGTTATTGAAGAGTAAAAACCAAAGCGGAGTATTTTCGTGATACTCCGCTTTTTGTTGTCTTGACGCTTTACTCCCAATCACCGCGACACCCGTAGTGACAGGTTCAAACCGCACATCAAGACTTCACAAGCCTTCCCCATTGGGGGAGGGGGACCGCCAATTTCGACGAAGTCGAACATTAAGCGGTGGAGGAGGAGACCAAAGTCTGCACAATTCTATATTGTTTCACACTTCACTCTTCAACCGTACTCGTTTGTTCAACCTTATTTATTTGCACTACGCGTGGGAGGGCGCACCCGGGCAGGGTATTTAGAGAACAAAAATCATGGCTATAGTTAACCCTGCCCACGAGGACTGCGTCCTCGGTTAGATAGCTTTACACCCGTGTCCACACCTCTTGTGAATCACCGTCCACTTAAGGGGAATGAGGACGGGATATCAACTTTCACTTATACTTCTACCCGACCGAATCCCGCCAATTGTTGTTGATATGAAAACTCAAACTGCAACTTCTCTGATTCTTCCCCTTAAGAATCCTCTTCTTGGCAGTTCCGTTTAACTTTGGACTTTCGTATTTCTCCTATTTAATTCACTTTTCGAACTACGTGAGAAAAGTTACCGCAACCTGTCGAAGGCAAACATCACTCGACGAAGTCGAACATCACTTTTGCGCTAGCAAAAACATCACTTTCGCGAAGCGAATACATAACTAAAAAAGACTCCTTCCGGAGTCTTTTTGTTTGATTAATACATGCCACCCATGCCGCCGCCCATGCCTGCTCCTGCAGGTGCTTCGGGTTCAGGCTGATTTACAACGAGAGCCTCTGTTGTGAGAACTGTGGAGGAAACGGATGCAGCATTCTGGAGCGCGGAACGTGTAACCTTTGTGGGGTCAACGATACCTGCTTCGATCATGTCAACGTACTCTTCTGTGTATGCGTTGAAGCCGTAGCCACGCTTACCGGAGGAACGGATCTTGTCAACGATAACGGAGCCTTCGTAGCCTGCGTTTTCAGCGATCTGGCGGATAGGAGCCTCAAGAGCCTTGAGAACGATCTGTACGCCTGTCTTTTCGTCGCCTTCAACTGTGGGAAGAAGCGCTGCAACTTCGTCGATTACGTTTACATAAGCTGTGCCGCCGCCGGGAACGATACCCTCTTCAACTGCAGCGCGAGTTGCGTTGAGAGCGTCCTCGATACGGAGCTTCTTTTCCTTCATTTCGGTTTCAGTAGCCGCACCAACCTTGATAACTGCTAC
>JAGBGV010000110.1 GCA_017935805.1 Clostridia bacterium
CCCAATGCGGTAGCAGGCAGAAAGAATCCCGAAAACGCTGACAGATGGATCAAGGCAGAGTGGGACAACGACAGCTTCATCACACCCGAAGGACGCGCTCTTTACGAGGTGGTTCTTCAGATATTTGCGGAGAACGATATTATGCTCCTTGCAAATATCACCGCGGCTATTGCTGACATGAAGGTGTCTCTCCTCTCAATTAACACAAAGAAACGTACAGAAAGCGACATAATCATAAATCTTACGGTGGGATGCAAGAATATCGAGCACTACAACTCCATTCTTTCACGCCTGCGTAACATCAACCATATCCACAGCATAGAGCGCGGATATTCATAATGAGGTAGAAAATGCTTGCAATTATTCAAAGGATAAACGGCGGCGAGGTCGTTGTTGAGGGAAATACTGTAGCAAAATGCGAGGGGCTCGGACTTCTCGTGCTGCTTGGCGTTACCCATGACGACACGGAAGAGGACGCGCGCTTGCTTGGAGATAAAATAGCGAAGCTGCGTATTTTCTCCGATGAAAACGACAAGATGAACCTGTCTGTTCTTGATGTTGACGGGGGTATTATCGTGGTGTCGAACTTCACCCTGTACGGTGCATACCGCAAGGGAAACCGTCCGGATTACATGAACTCAGCTCATCCCAGCCATGCAGAGCCTTTGTACGAATATTTTGCAGAGCATATGAAAACCCACACACCAAAGGTGGAAACATGAGTGTTCGGAGCTGATATGAAGGTGAAGATCACCAATGACGGACCTGTTACCATGCAGCTTGATTCAAACGTATTGAGGCAACCGAAAAAATGAATATTGGAATTGAAACGTACGGAACGATAAAGCCGTATTATATACAGACCCTTGCGATGACCTACTTTCCGGGAGCGAAATTTCCGGAGCTTGAGCATATTTTTCAGGCGGATTTGAGGATATTTGTGGAGGTCATCAAGCGCGACGGTGAAATCATGGCAAATGCTGCCTTGATACACGGTTCCGAAGGCTACCGCTGGACGGAGACGATTAAAATTGACAGCGTTCACGGAGATCTTGACCGTGCCAAGAAGGTGGCGGCAGGCAAAGCGTTCATGAAAGCTGCCGAGAGGATGACGGGAATCGTGCCGCCGTGGGGTATTCTCACAGGTGTACGCCCTGCAAAGGTGGTAACGGAGCTGCTTGAGAGGGGTTTTTCTCCCGACGAGGTTGCCGCGATAATCAGCCGTGACTATTCGGTCAGTCCGATAAAAGCGAGACTTGCCACGGATGTAGCGGTAGCTGAAGGGAAGGTCATCACACCCCAGTCCAGACGCGAGTGCAGCGTGTATATAGGAATACCTTTCTGTCCTACAAGATGTGCTTACTGCTCATTTGTGTCGTATACATCACCAAAGCTGCTCTCTCTTATTCCGGACTATCTCGATGCGCTGGAGAACGATATCGACGGTATTTTCTCCGTTATCCGAGACCTGGGAATGAAGGTGTCAACTGTCTACATCGGCGGCGGTACACCTACCATTCTTGATGCCAGTCAGCTTGACCGACTTCTCTCCCGAGTCAACTCTCACGCGGACGGTCTTACAGAGTTCACTCTTGAGGCAGGACGTCCCGACACCATTACCGAAGACAAGTTGAAGGTTGCTGCGACTCATGGCGTTGACAGGATCAGCGTTAATACGCAGACCTTGAACGATGAGGTGCTCCGAAAGATCGGCAGAGCACACGATACGCGAATGTTCTTTGAGGCATACGAGACCGCAAAGAGGATAGGCATCAAGAATATCAATGTGGACCTTATTGCGGGCTTGCCTTACGATACCACAGGCTCATTCAAGGACACAGTTGACCGCGTAATCGGACTTGATCCGGAGAATATCACAGTACATACATTCAGCGTGAAGCGTTCCTCCGAGTTCAAAACGGAAGGCCGATTTGATGCGGATTCCCGTACAGCGGCAGACAGTGTGGACTACTCACAGAAGGTGCTCACTGAATCGGGATACCTGCCGTATTATATGTACAGACAGAAGAACACGGTGGGGAATCTTGAGAATGTAGGCTACGCAAAGCCGGGTCACGAGGGACTTTACAACATATACATGATGGAAGAGGTGCATACTGTATTTGCAGCAGGCGCTTCCTCTGTGACAAAGCTGGTATCAGTACCCGATGCCGACGGAAACGTGCGTATCGAGCGACTGTTCCAGCCGAAATATCCCTATGAATACCTTGACAACCATCGAGGTGAGGCTGCGGGAGAAAAGCTTGACATTATGAGAAAGGCAGCACGGGAATTTTTTGATAAGTAAATTAATCTGAAAGGAGACTGTTTATGAGACATCTTAAGAACTTGAACATTAACAGCGAAAGCGAAGCGGAAGAATTTGTAAAGCAGTGTGAAGCGCAATTCAGCCGCGACCTTGACGAAGCTATCGAGCACGTTTTCGATGTAGAGGACGTTAAAATAATCACGCTCTCCGGTCCGACCTGCTCGGGTAAGACAACAACCGCCACAAAGCTGGAGGAGCGCATCGACAAAAGCGGCAAAACCGCCGTAATGCTGTCAATTGACGACTTTTTCTTTGGAAGAAGCGATCGGAATGAAGTGGACGGAGAAGCACCTGACTACGACTCCGTCAAGGCGATCGACCTTGAGTATCTTCAGAGCTTCACTCGTGATCTTCTCTGTGGCGAGACGGTATATGTGCCGAAATTCAGCTTTACTGAGGCTGAAAGAGTGGGATATGAAGAATATAAGCCTGATCCGAAGGATATATATATCTATGAAGGGATCCAGGCAGTTTATCCTGAAGTGACGTCCTTGTTCGGCGGCAAATACATAAGTATTTACATTCGACTTGACGAGGACGTTGAGTATCGCGGCGTGGTGCTTGACAGAAATGAGCTTCGTTTCCTGCGCCGAATTGTCCGCGACTATAAATTCCGCAATGCGACGGCAGAGTTTTCCTTCCATTTGTGGCAGACTGTTCGCTCAAATGAGGAGAAAAACATCTTCCCTTATGCAAAAAGCGATGTTTACATTAACTCCTTCTTGCCGTATGAGCCGTTTATCATCTCCCACTACGCAACAGAGGTTCTGTCTACAGTTCCGATGAACAGTCCGTACAGAGATGAAGCAGATGCGCTTATAGAAAAGCTGAAGGTGTTTGACAACCCTTACTTCAAGGACAGCATGGTTCCCGATAATTCTGTGTTCCGTGAATTTATAGGAGCAAGATAAGCGGGAGGCATAATTGCATTTTTCTCACCCCGATAAGCTAAAAGGAAGTTCAACGAAGCAAAGCTCTTTCCTCTCCGGGGTGATGATACTGACCGTATCAAATCTGCTCGTGAAGGTTGCGGGGCTTCTTTTCAAGGTCCCGATGAACTATATCGTAGGCGATGCGGGAATGGGGTACTACAACTCCGCCTACTCCGTCTACACCTTGTTTTATATGCTTTCCACATCAGGATTGCCGGTTGCTCTGTCCGTTATGGTGTCGGAGAGACGATCCCGCGGAAATACCGAAGCGGCAAAGCTTATATACCGTTTGGCACTGACGATTTTCTTTATTATCGGACTTGCCGTGTGCCTTGTTATGCTGATCTTTCCAAATGCTCTTGCGGAGCTAATAAAGTCGGACAGATCGGCTCTCTCAATAGCGGTTGCTGCGCCGACTATGCTCTTTATCTGCATCTCAAGTGCCGTGAGAGGTTACTTTCAGGGATGCGGCAACATGGTACCGACTGCTGTATCACAGCTGATTGAGGCGGTGGGAAAGCTGGTTCTCGGAGTTGCGGCGGCATCTTATGCTATCAGAATGGGTTATGCTGTTCATATCGTGGCGGCTTACGGTGTTGCAGGATTGACGCTGGGCTCGTTTGCCGGAATGGTGTATCTGCTGTTTGCAAAATTCCTGCGCCGCGACCGTGATCTTGCAGTGGACTGCGGGGAAAGGGCAAATGACAGCCTTCAAAAGAGGGATATACTTCGTCGCTTTGTGAGAATATCCTTGCCCATAACAGTCAGCGCATCTGTGATGAGCCTGACAAACATGATAGACACGGCGCTCATCCAGCGGATACTTCAAAACTCCGGAATGAGTGAAGAGGCAGCCGCGACGCTTTACGGAAACTATACATCCCTTGCGGTGCCGATGTTCAATCTTCCGCCTGTGCTTGTTTACCCAATAGCTTATGCGCTTGTTCCGTCAGTTGCGGCGGCATTTGCATCCGGCAATAGAACAGCGGCGGCGGAGAGAATAGAAAGCTGTATCAGATATGCAGTAATAATCGGGCTTCCGTGTGCGATGGGGCTTTCAACCTTGGCTGATCCGATACTGTGCCTCT
The DNA here is from genome assembly GCA_017935805.1 of Clostridia bacterium. The sequence continues at coordinate 4,350 of JAGBGV010000110.1, forward strand.
TATACAAGGAAGCATCGGCTCACATGGCGGCTCCACTGCTCACATGCCTTGCGCCGTCATCATTTTTTGTGTGCATACTTGCGGTGACAAACTCCACTCTTCAAGCCTGTGGACAGGAAAGAAAACCTGTGATATCAATGCTCGCGGGGGCGGTTGTAAAGTGTATGTTCAGCGTTATACTATTGCGAAAGCTTGGTATTATCGGTGCGCCTCTGTCTACCTTCGCCTGCTACCTTACGGTTACAGCGATAAACCTGGGTTACGTTGCGAAATACACGGGGATACGGCTGGAGCTTGCGAAAACGCTTTTGCGACCTCTTGCGGGAAGCGTACTTTGCTCCATTGTGGGAGTTATCTTGTGCAGACTGCTGGTGTATCACATTGGCATCCGCCTGAGTTGCCTGATCGCTATACTTGCGGCGGCGGTGGTATACGGTATGTTTATTGTGCTGTCCGGTGCGGTGGGACGGGATGAGATCACCGAACTGTGCCAAAGGATCATAAAAAAGAAAGGAAACAAAAATCTTGGAAATAAAAGAGCTCAAGCATAAACTTGTTACGGAAGAAAAGCATGATTTTGATTCACTCTGCCTGCTTGTGGAGCTTCTCCGCAGTGAAGAGGGATGCATGTGGGACAGAGAACAGGATCACCGTTCTATCCGCAGTGACATAATTGAAGAAACATACGAAGTGGTCGAGGCAATCGACAGCGATGACATGATCTTGCTTCGCGAGGAACTGGGAGACGTGCTGTTCCAGGTAATGTTCCACAGCGAGATCGAGCGTGAAAAGGGAACATTCGATATCAACGATGTTATAGGTGACATTATTGATAAGATGATACTGCGCCATCCTCATGTGTTTGGTGAGGTAAAGGTGGGCAGTTCCGGTGAGATCCTTGACAACTGGGATAAGATAAAGACAGTTGAAAAATCCCGTCTGACTCTCCGCGAAACCTTGGAGGCAGTGCCGAAGCAGTATCCCGCACTTCTCCGCGCGAAGAAGATCGTCAAGAAGGCTCGCAAGGCGGGGATGGATGTTAACGCTACCGAAGACGAACTTGCTGATCTGGTAGGCGCGCTTCGCTATACAAAGGGTGAGACAAGATCCCGACTGCTTACGGAGATCATATTCTCAGCAGTAATGATGAGCGACGAAGGAGATGACGTTGAGAAAAATCTCTCCTTCAGAATTAACAAGTTTATTGACGGCTGCTCCGAGGAATGAGGTAAAACATGAGACTTGACAAATTTTTGAAGGTGTCCAGAATAATCAAGCGCAGAACAGTTGCAAATCAGGCGTGTGACACCGAGCACGTTGAGGTAAACGGCAGACGTGCCAAGGCTTCATACGATGTTAAGACCGGTGACGTGATTGCCGTAACATACGGTGAACGCACTCTGAAGTTCAAGGTGCTTGATGTACGCGAGCATGTAGCAAAAGCGGACGCCGCATCAATGTACGAAATAATAAACGAATAACGGGAATAAAACCGAGGGAAAGCATACATTCCGATGCTGTTTCATATAATCAAACAAACGCAATATTGCGGGAGGATCATATGGACAGAGAGCAGAATGTATGCCTTTTTTCACGCAGTCGAATGGAGATAAGCGGAGTTGAGGAGGTTGAGAGCCTGACGGATGAGCAGATAACCTTGGTGTCAGACCTTGGTATGATTGCCATAGACGGTCACGGGCTAAAAATGGAGAGCTTCAGCACGGAAAAAGGTGAAGTGCGGCTGAGTGGTGAATTCGACAGCTTTTACTACTATGGCAAGCGGGATAAGAGCGAAAAACGGGGAGTATTCTCGAAATTATTTAAGTGATTTTATAAAATTTAATAAATAATGGAAATTTTTATTGAAAAACAGCTTATAAGTGTCGGATATTCTTTTATTTTGGGGTTGATTTTTGGCGCATCCTATGATATTATAAGGATAATACATATACTGTGCGGTACTATGTCCTATTCCGGCGGCACGGTACAAATGAATCGCGGCAAGATCCCCTTTGTCATGTATTTTCTCACGGATCTTTTGTGTATGACAGCTTTGACCGCTGTGTTTTCCGTGTTCGTGTACTATGTGAACTTCGGAGACTTCCGCTGGTATCTCCTGTTTGGCACAGGCGTGGGGTTTGTGCTCTACTATCTCACCGTCGGTCGGGTGGTAATGTACTTCTCTGATGCTGTGGCACGGCTTATCAGACTGGTGCTCCGGTATATGGTGGCGATACCGCTTATGTATCTGTGGCGGCTTATTGGAAAAGCTGCAGGATTCATATACCGTCACACCATCGGCAGACTTGTAAGAGCGATTGTTGAGATATACCTTGCAAAGCGGAACGCAAAGTACCTGCGGCACATTAAAGAAAAGATTACATTTAATATAGAACAGTAAAAGGAGCGCAAAAATGAACGGAATACTGAAAAACACATTTATCCGTATGGCGATGCTGGCGCTCATACTGTTTTTCGGAATTTTATTTGTTACACTTCGACTTGAGAACAACGCATTGACCGCGAAGGCAGATGAGCTGCGTGGTGAGATCGAGCTGCTTGAAGAAAACATCAACGAGCTGAAGGCGGATCTTGAACGTCCCTTTGATGCGGAATACATAGCTGAGGTGGCAGAGGAAAAGCTGGGACTCAGATACCCCCAGGAGGTTATCTTCTACACCGGCGAAAACTAATAAGACAAGTTATCCCGTGGTTCGTTCTACGGGATTTTTCTTTTTCATGTTATTTGGCACTGCGAGGCGTGGAATTTCCACTCTTCGCTATTTTTATTATAGTTTCTCATTTATTGCCGTCAGAATATTACAGCAAAACCAATATTGTGAAATTTAATAAATTAGTCATGAACAAATGTTGCAATTATGTTGCATATGCATAAAAAACGTTGATTTGATACCTCGTTTGTGTTATCATATCCTCGCGGCGAACGAAAAGCATCGCCGAGTACTTAATCAGGAGGATTACAAATGAACGGTATTAAAAAGTTTGTCAGCGTGGCTCTTGCATCTCTTATGATCGCAGGCAGCGCGGTGATGACATTTGCCAAAAACTTTGACGATGTAAAAGAAGACAACTCCGCCAAGGTCGAAATTTCGATCCTTACTGACATTGGTGTTATCAAAGGTACAGGAGAGGGTGAGTTCTCCCCTGACGAAAATGTAACAAGAGAACAGATGGCAGCATTTTTGTTCAGACTTATGATGGGCAGAGATGACGCAGGACGTGTAAACACCACTAAGTTTGATGACCTTTACGAGCCCCACTACCACGGAGCGATCTCCTGGGCAAATGCGGCAGGTTATATCAAGGGTATATCTCCGAGACGCTTTAATCCCACAGGCGGCATTACCAAGCAGGATGCCATGACCATGCTTGTTCATGCCCTTGGTCAGGACAACGGCTCAATGGAAGCAGGCTATCCTTGGTCATTCATTAACGCGGCAGTTAAGCTCGGTCTTGACCGTGGTCTTGAGGATGTTGCATACACAGATACTCTCACAAGAGCAGAAACAGCAGTTCTCCTTTACAACGCACTCACATCCGAGTACATTGTGGGCAGAACCACTGTAAATGGCAGCATTTACTTCGAATCCACCTCTATTATTGAAGAGGTTTACGGTTACGGTATGGCTGTTGGTACGATCGTTGCAACAAACGACTACACCCTTGACGGCGCAACAGTTGTTAAGAACGGTTACGTTTCCGTAAGATGCATCGATGGCGAGGGCGCGTTCTTTATGACAGTGCCTGCAGCTGAAATGGGTCTTGATGGTGAAGAAAACGAGCATATCGGTAAGAGCTTCTCAATCATTTACAATAAAGAAAACAACAAATACAAGGTACTCTCCGCAGTTCAGACCACTTCTACACAGGAATTTGAATCAATCAAGATCGATACTAACCGCGACAAGGTTGAGATCGGCGAAGAAAAGTACACACTTGTTGACGAGTTCTCAGATGAGCTTACAACAAATAACAACGAGCTTATGCTCTTCGCATTCGACGGTGACGGAACACTTGAGCTTGTTGAGTCAACTGACGAGCTTTCCGAACTTCTCGGCTTCTACCGTGTAACACTTATGGTTGACCGCGGTCGCGCAAAGATCGGTCTCATCAGAGTATTCAATATGGATACATTCAATGTTGACAAGAACGGCAATATCAACATCGCAGGCGGCAAGAATACTGAAGATCTTACCATTACAGGTGTTGAAAATGTTAAGAACGGCGACAGAGTTCTCTACTACTACAACGCAGAGACAGCTGAGCTTGAGATCGCAAAGAAGCTTGAGATCACAACAGGCGCGGTCACAAGACTTACAGCATCCACAGTGAAGATCGGGGACAAGACATTAAGTCTCGGTAACGAGATCGCAGGTATCACCGCAGAATCTATCAGAAACAAGCTGGTGCTTGGTGCCGAGGTAACTGTAGCGGTACATAACGGTGCAGTAGTTGAGGTTATCGAAGGCGTTACAGTAACAGACTCCAGCCGTTACCTTATCGCCCTCACCGATGCACACAAGGTTTACGAAAACGGCAGCTTCCGCTATGTAATGGAGGCATACATCGACGGCGAGGAAAAGCACATCTATGTTAAGGATGACAGCGGCCGCGAAGGTCAGGTTTACAGATTCACCGAAAACGGCGGCACATACACACTCATCGCTCCCACAGTTGAAGAGGGTATCATCCTCACCGGTAAGAACGAGTTCGTTCAGAACAGCGGCAGCGTGGATGAGATTGCTTACATCATTGATTCCGCGCTTAACACAAAGATCGAGCTTGGCGGAAGAAACTACTACACCGTAAACAAGGGTGACGCAAGTGCATCCGCATCTGTTGCAGGTCTTTCCGACATCCGCTTCGTTAGCGACAAGAATACAGTGATAGTAGTAGTAAGCGGCGGCAAGATCAACCGTGTAACAGGTGAGTTCGCATCCACAATCAACGTAAATGACGGCGCACAGGTGATCGCGGTGCTTGACAATGAGGTTGGCTCCGTTGAGACTCTGAAGTTCCTCTACATTTCCGACGGCTCCCTTGGCAACTACGACCTTGACGCTGATTTCGTAAGAATTCTTGCACACCACGGTCTCGTATTCGAAAACAACAAGGCATACAACGAGTACATCGTTTACAACTTCGCAAGCGGCAAGATCGCGGCAATGCTCTCCGAACACGATAATCTTACAGTTGGTGATGACTACAGAACAGGCAGCGACGGCACAATTACCGATGAGGCTGCAGAGGTAGTACAGAGCGGCTTCGTAACAGGTTACACATCAGGTACAGTTTCCATTGACGGTGCAACATTCACACTTGCATCTGACGTGAAGATCATCGACATCACAGACGACTTCAAAACTGAGGACGTACAGCTTTCTGATCTCTACATGAGCCATGTTGAGTTCGTTGCAGAGAACAACGTGATCACACTCATCATCGCTAAGGGCGAGGCACAGTTTGAGGCATCCTTCATCGCAACAGACAGCAAGATCGTTATCACACCTGACTTTGATCTTGAGGATTTTGCAACAAACACAATCAAGGTTGACAGCATCAAAAACGGAAGCGAGGCGATCTCCACAGAAGGCGCAACAGTAAGCATCGTTGACGGTAAGATCGAGATCGCACTTGCTGATGCCACATCCATTGTAAGCGGCGAGTGGACAGTTCGCTTCACAGTAGGTGAGAAGGCGTTTGAAGCAAAGTTCGACGCATAAACCAAAAAGAAAAGATGGGGTTAATGCCTCATCTTTTTTTATTTTATATTCCGAGAAGTCTTTTTGCATTTCCCGCGAGAATAAGCTCCCGTTCTGCATCTGTGATAAGCGGATCGTAAAGCACACCTCCAATAAACATCGAGGGAGTGCAAATGGGATAGTCACTGCCGAAAAGGAACCGTTCTGCACCGTGGCGGTCGATTCCCTCGCGGAGAAGCCCGTAACGGAACAGTCCATGTCCGGAAATGTCAACATAGTAGTTTTCACTCATAGCGAGACGGTTAAGCTGACGGTTGAACGCACCGAAATCTCCGGGATGCGCGCCTACTATTACTGCGTTCGGATGACGCTGTACCATTTTGTCCATTGAGTCGTCCGACATGGTGTGAACGGAGAGTATCATGTCGTGGCGCTCTATCTCATCAATTATCCCGGAGAAGGCGTCACAGGCAAAATCATCCCAGCCGTGCAGATATGGCACAAGCTCACCTACAAGTTGAACGCCAAGGGAAGCCATTCGCTCAATTTCCAGGCAGGATTCATCGTAGAAATTGGGGTTGACGTGAAATCCGGGGATATAGAAGTCACCGAGACGCTCCCGAAGCTCAAGTGCAGAATCGTTGAGCCTGCGGTACACGTCAAAGCTGTCGCGGCCAAGTCTGTCTTGCTCGGGAAAACTGTAGATCACGCTGCCGCAGATTTTTGTTATGCCAAGTGATTCAAAATACGGCC
>JAGBGV010000111.1 GCA_017935805.1 Clostridia bacterium
TGAATTTGTACCACATAAGATAGATGCGGAGGAGTCGTTTGAGAGTCATCTGCTTGGAGATGTTAAAGCGGGATTTCCTTCGCCTGCTGAGGATATACGCGAGAAGTTGGACCTTATCAAGTTGCTTGTTAAACACAAGGCGTCGACCTTTTTCTTCCGTGTAAGCGGTGTTTCAATGGTAGATGCGGCTATGGATGAAGGCGATATTATTATCGTGGATAGAGCCATTGACCCGTACAACAACTGCAAGGCTGTTTGTTTCATTGATGGCGAGTACACCGTAAAGCGTGTTGAGATGGGTGACAATATGGTTCGCCTTATGCCTGCCAACGAGCTTAATACTGTATACAAGCCAATAGTAGTTACCCCAGATAATGAGTTCTTGATTTGGGGTGTCGTAACATATGTAATCAAGAAGATGTAATATGTTTGCCCTTGCCGATTGCAATAACTTCTTTGCCTCTTGTGAGCGTGTGTTTCGTCCCGACTTACAAGGCAAGCCTGTCATTGTTCTATCCAATAATGACGGCTGCGCTATTGCCAGAAGTAACGAAGCAAAGGCACTCGGCATTAAGATGGGTGATCCGCTTTTCAAAATCCGAGATATTGTCAAGAAGCACAATGTTGCTGTCTTCTCTGGCAATATGGCTCTCTATGGAGATATGTCGCAGAGAGTTCGTTGGGTATTGGAGGAGTATGCGCCGAGTATTGAGGTATATTCGATTGACGAGGCATTCCTGGACTTCAGAGGTATCACGAACATAGACTTTGACCAGTACGCCAAGCATATATCAGCACAATGCTGGAAGATGACTTCAATCCCGGTTTCGGTTGGTATCGCTCCGACTAAGACACTTGCCAAGATAGCCTCTAAACTATGCAAACAGTATCCGAAATTGCGTGGAGGTTGCTATATGCATCGTCCGCAGGACATAGAGAAGGTGTTGCGTAAATATCCGATAGAGGATGTTTGGGGCATTGGTCGCCGTTCAGTTCCCAAGTTGAAGGCAAAGGGAGTCAATACCGCTTATGAGTTCACCCAGTTGCCCGAAGGTGTTGTTCAAAATATGTTTGGCATAACGGGTGTGAGAACATGGAAAGAGTTGCAAGGTACTCCTTGTATTGAGTTTGAAGATGGCTTTGAGGTAAAGCAATCTATATGCGTTTCTCGTAGTTTCTCATCCGAGATATATGAGATTAAGGATTTGCAGGAGCAGATAGCAAACTTTGCTTCTACTATGGCTGAAAAGTTGCGTAAACAGCACTCCGTTACATCAGAGATAGTAGTCTTTGCGTACACCAATCGTTTCAAGGAAGATGCACCGCAGACATACTCCAATGCTTTGGTATCGTTCGTAACACCAACTGCCGATCAGCGAACGATAATCACCGAGGCTGTGCACGCTATGCAGAAGTCATTCAAGAGTGGTTATGGCTATAAGAAAGCAGGTGTCATTGCAACCAAGATTACAGATGAGAAGTGCGTGATGCATTCGTTATTTGAAGATACAGAGGCTATCGAGCGTGAACACAAGATAACCTCTGCATTGGATGCCATAAATAGTACCTTTGGTAAGGGTACGATTAAGTTGGCAGTTCAGGGAAGCGGAAGAATTAAGACATCAAGCGAGAATCAGTCTCCGCACTATACAACATTGTGGAGCGATATCCCCAATGTTACAGTAAAATAACTACACCATCCACGGATTGCGGTATGGGTCGTAGTCAGTCTGAAAGGTAGCCAGTTGCCAATCGGTGACTGGCTTCTTTGTTTCATCGACTTTGCGGGGAATTTGCGGGTTGAGTCGCAGTTTGGCTGCATCGTTGAGCCACTTCATCGAGTCATCATAATCACGCATACGCACGGCACTTACATTGTTTGGAGCAATGAGTTTCGTGAGCTCGTAGACAGCCAAACGCACCATATGCTTTTTGAGGTTGTAGTTGCGTGGATCGTGAAGTGAAAGGTTGTTGCCGAGTTCAGGGGCATCTGCATTCACATCGGTCTCCGGATAGAATACACGCCCCTCATAAACCACATATTCGTGGTCCGACAACTCATAGTCATTGTACGCTGAGTCATAGTCAGCAA
>JAGBGV010000112.1 GCA_017935805.1 Clostridia bacterium
CATTACCCGTATTATAAGGAGGGTCAATATAAATCATCTTCACCTTACCCAAATATGTTTCACGCAGCACCTTCAATACATCAAGGTTGTCACCCTCAATATAAAGGTTTTGTGTATTGTCAAAATCCACACTATCCTCACGACAAGGACGAAGTGTCATTGTTGTAGGCGTATTTGCCAAGCGAACAGCAGCACGCTTATCGGGCCAGGTGAACTGATAGCGTTCTTCTCCTTCAGTAATGACTTCGTTGGATAACTCTGCTTGCAGTTTCTCAAAGTCGATAGCCAATTCAGGCTTACCATCTTTACCCAAGCATTCTGTTACGCAGTTAGGAAACAGTTGGGCAATTTTCTGTGTATTTGAGCCGATCACATCGTGGCTCTGCATTTTCAGTTTCTCCATTATATCTGACTTTTTAATTTCTTAATCTGTTCAAAGTATTCTCGCTTACGGCGTGGTTGCTTTTCATTTGCCATTTTGCGTTCAAGCGTGGATATTTGAGCAAGCAACTTTGCCCGTTGCTCGTTGGCTGTAATCTGTTCGGCAAGTGTGTTTCCGCTTTCGACCTCAATGTGTCCGATGCTCTTTACAATGTTCTCCCAAACAGCATCGAGATTCAATCCCGACAATGGGAGTGCTGCTTCGTTCGTAGATTGCCAAGCCGATGAAATAAGTTTGGTATGGTAAATGGCGAATTGTGTCTGCTCCTCATATTGCAGGGCCAGCACCATCTTCTGCGGAATGAGTTTCGTTAGTAAAGCGATATTCTTCGTGTCATACTCCTTGCGTTTCATCTGTACGGCAAGCAGATAAAACTCTTTTATCTCTGCTCCTTCGCTCAGTGCCGGAACAGTAGCCGATGAAACTACTGCCACAATATCTATGCGTGCTATGTCAGCATCGAAACTCTCACGCTGTGAGGGTTTCAAGTCGAACTTCGCATAGATTGCTTTCTTTGGAAGTTGTTTCTTGCGTTCTGTGGATATAGGAAGACCGTACATAGTTACTTGATTACCAAAAAGCAGATTAACTCAAAGTCATCCAGTCCTCGTATCTCCTCGGTAAAGAGTGATCCTTGTACTCCGCTGAGGAATGAATCAATATCGCTCTCCTCCTTTACATTGATAATAGAGGCGATAGCATCACCCAAGAGATCGGAATAGTGCTGCATGTTCTTACCGTCACGAGTGATGCGGTTGAACTCTCTGCAAATATCCATATCGGGAGTACCCTTGCCCTTACACAAGAAACGCAGACGGTCGAGCAGTTCCTTTGGTGAAAGATGATTTACAATGACCTCTTTGTCGTCTGAGATATATACCATATAGAATGGGTGTAGGCGGTTCTTATGGTCTATGTTCACTCCATTGTTGCGGTTCTTCAAGACATAGACTACGCCCGAAGGACTATCTTCGCAGGCTGGAACAACTGCGTGCAATCCGAATGGTGTATGTTCGATGTTCGGGTGTTCTTTGAGGTATGCCAACAAGTCCATTCGGAACTCATTCAATCCTAAATCCATAATGGAGATACCCGTATTCATCTCC
>JAGBGV010000113.1 GCA_017935805.1 Clostridia bacterium
ATATGAATATTATTGCGTCCGGTGGAGTGTCATCTATGGACGATATCAATAAGCTCACAAAGCTTAACATTCACGGTGCGATAATCGGCAAAGCCTATTATACAGGCGCAATATCTTTAAGAGAAGCAATAGAGGCGGCAAAATGATAACAAAGCGAATTATACCATGCCTTGACGTAAAAAACGGCAGGGTTGTAAAGGGCGTAAATTTTGAGGGGCTGAATGATGTATCATCCCCGGTTGAACTTGCCCGATATTACAGCGAAAACGACGCTGACGAGCTTGTGTTTTACGATATAACAGCCTCATACGAGGGAAGGCAACTGTTTACGGACATTCTCTGCGAGACAACAAGAACTGTTTTCATCCCTGTAACAGTCGGCGGTGGTATTAACACAGTTGCTGACTTTGATCGTGTACTCAATTGCGGTGCTGATAAGGTCAGCGTCAACTCCGGTGCAATACGCAATCCCGACCTCATTGGAGAAGCCGCAAAACTGTACGGTGATCAGTGCGTGGTGCTGTCAGTTGATGTAAAGCGAGTGGACGGAGAGTTCCGTGTATTCGCCAAAGGCGGAAGAGAAGACACGGGCATGGAGGCAATCAGTTGGATCAAGCGCTGCGTTGACAATGGTGCAGGTGAGGTCGTAGTCAACTCAATTGACACCGACGGTGTTAAAGGGGGATTTGATCTTCCGATGCTTGAAGCTGTGTGCAATGCGGTGTCAGTTCCTGTTATCGCGTCAGGCGGCGCAGGAAGTATAGATCACTTTATCACGCTGTTTAACACTTTACCTAAGGTAGATGCCGGACTTGCCGCTTCAATATTCCACTTCGGCGAGGTCAGCATTCATGATCTCAAAGCAAAAATGGCGCAGGAGGGAATCCCCACACGCCTTACAAGAAAGGATAGAATCTAATGATAAACATAGATGAACTGAAATTTGACGAGCGTGGTCTGATTCCCGCAATTGTTGTTGATGCTGTTACAAAGCGTGTTCTTACTCTCGCATACATGAATAAGGAAAGCCTTACCATATCAATGGAGAAAGGTCTCACATGCTTCTGGAGCCGCTCCAGGCAGGAGCTGTGGCTCAAGGGTGAGACAAGCGGAAACTATCAGCATATCGTTTCCATTACCGCAGACTGCGACAAGGACGCTCTTGTAGTTTTAGTTGAGCCTGACGGCCCGGCTTGTCATCTTGGTACTGAGTCCTGCTTTGAAAACCCGGTCTGGGAAAGTGATGAGCTTCAGGAATTCTCACTTCAGTCGCTTATGAAGATGCTCGAGGGCAGAAAAACCGAGAAAAAAGAAGGTTCCTATACAACATATCTTTTTGAAAAGGGAATAGACAAAATTCTCAAAAAAGTAGGCGAGGAATGTACAGAAGTTATCATTGCCGGAAAGGCAGACGACAAAAAGGAAACTATCTACGAGATTGCTGACCTTGCATATCATGTAATGGTTCTCATGCTTCAGATGGGTATTTCACTTGAAGATATTCACCGTGAACTTGCCTCCCGTCATGTAATCGACAAGAAAGTAAAACAGGAAAAAATGACCTGATAAATAATAAAACGTCGGACAAAATCCGGCGTTTATTTTATGTAGATATAATATCCCTTGAACCTTTGTGATTCAATAATCTTTTTTCCGTAAGATTCTTCAATTTTTCGGTTGAGATTTGAAATATGCACGGAGACAATATTGCTGCTGTGCTTACTTGATGCAGGATAGCAGTATTTTTGAATCATATCAACATTTGCATATAGGTTAAGTTTTGAAGCTGACCATAGATACTTGAATATCAAATACTCTCTGTCAGTCGGCATGACCATATTGCCGTAAATCTCAAAGAAATTGTTGCCGAAAAACACTTCACCCACAACAACCCCGAAAGGAAAACGAGCATCTTTATCAATTCCGCTATCTTTGTATAGGAACTCTCTTAAATAATGGAGCGCCATATCAGTGCTATCCATTCGCTTGGCGTTAAGTGCTGTATTAACAAATCCGTCTCCTATAACAAGCGCAAAGATATTATCATACGGTGTATGTCGTAGATCATCGAACACATCACAATAGGTTATAATTATCTTTACAGGAAGATAACTCTTGATATCGCTAAAAGCACAAACCGCCGCAGGGCAACCAAGATCAAGGAGCAGAGCCTGCAGATTGGCGGCACGTGGAGTTACAGTCTTATCACATACAAGAATCATGGCATCTCCTTAAAACTGACGTACCATATTCGAAAAAACCTCCCGCAAAAGACGGAAGGTTATCGATATCAGTCGATCTGGTCGCGGTTCTTAAGTTCAGATATCTCACGGGCAAAGGTGTCAATGTCCTTAAACTCGCGGTGAACCGAAGCAAAACGAACATATGCTACCGCATCAAGCTGCTTTAATTTTTCCATAGCCATCTCACCGATGCGAACTGAAGTTATCTCTGACTTCATAGAGCTTTGGATAGCCGCTTCTATCTCATCAGCCACAGCTTTTGCGTCAACATTACGCTTCTGACAAGCTTTGAGCAGACCTGAAAGAAGCTTGTTTTTGTCAAACAGTTCACGACTGCCGTCCTTCTTTACGACAATTGGATTGAGAACGTCCACGATCTCATATGTTGTAAATCTAGCATGGCAGTCTTCACATTCGCGTCTGCGTCTGATGCTGTTATTTTCTTCAACGGGGCGAGTGTCAAGCACCTTGCTCTTAGGTGAAGCGCATACAGGACATTTCATGTTTTATCCTCCAATTATATCTTGTGGTTACTGATCTTCTTTGCGGTTAAATACCAACGCTCGGTTTCGTGGTTGGCAGGGGTGAAATTGTAGTCAGCACATATATTCACGAGTTCAAGTCCGCAAGAATTAAGTGCATTCTCAATAGACTTAAGACCATATGCTCGCTCCCGTTCAACACCGTCATTGCGGGTCCAAGTGCCGTCATCCAGCTCCTCGAAAACCGTAAGATAAAAATCAACAATATCGCCTTTTTTAGACAGCCTGTTTCTCCAACAGCACATTATTCCGTCATCTTCGAGAATGTAGTCGCGGTCCTTGTAGACTGTCTTGAACTTATAAGGTGTGTTAACGTCAAATATAAACAGACCGTCATCTTCAAGATAGTTTGCAACGAGAGAGAAGCATGAGAGAAGGTCGTCGCGATGGGTAAGGTGGTTTATGCCGTCCAGACAGCACACAACAGCGTCTACGGTGCCGTAGAGCTCGAATGCACACATGTTACCGCAGACGAATAATACGTCTCTGAGGCCCGCCTCGCGCGCTCTGTTATCAGCAACAGACAGCATTTCATCTGAAATGTCCAGTCCTGTCATATCGTAGCCTCGACGTGCTAATTCTACAGTCATACTGCCGGTTCCGCATCCGAGGTCAAGGACAGAACGGACTTTCTTGCCGGCAGAAAACTTTTCAAAGCATTTTTCAATGTGATCTGCCCAGAGGGAATAGTCAACCGTATCATTCAATCTGTCGTAAACCGGAGCAAGAACATTGTATCCGTCAAGCATGATTATTTGTCAGCCTTTCCGGGTAGCTCGGGACGATTTACGCCGCGATCAGCAAGCCTGCGGAGTATTTCGGTATAACCGTCGCTTCCGTATTTAAGGCATCTGTTTATGCGACTTATTGTAGCAGTGCTTAAGCCGGTCTTGTCTGTTATTTCGGTATATACTTTATTCTCATCAAGCATTTTTGCACCGCACATACGCTTAGCCATTTCTTCAAGCTCTTTTATGGTGCAAAGATCGTCAAAAAAGTTGTAACAGTCGTCAAGAGTTTCAAGTGAAAGAATTGCCTCAAAGAGATAATCCTTGGCGGGATCGCGTCGTTGATTTGCCATAAAAAAGCCTCCGTAATATGATTTGTTCATATATTATACATCACTTTATTAATAAAGTAAAGTGTGAAATTGTTAAAAATTAAATTATATTGTGATAATATTAAAAAACAGCCCTACCAACTATGTAAGGTAAGGCTGAATTTTACTATTCAATATTCGGCGTAACTATTGTAAATGAAATAGGTTCTGCATATTCACCTGTGAGAGCCATAGGGGATATGTTGACTTTATACTCAGTGGCCGGCGAGAGTCCTGTGAGGGTGCAAGGTAATTCGCTCGGAACTTCAACATGAAGATAACGTGATGGGATTTCTCGCACAACTATTTCATTGCCATCAGGATCAATAGCAGAAACTCGGTAAGCATCGATCATGAACGTGTCGTCAGCTTGTGTTATAGTGATTTCTGCCACATAAGGACGAATATCCTTCACGGTCATTTTGATGCCGTCAGTTGAGATAACAGGCGAGAATTGCAGCTGATCGGGCAGGGAATTAATTGTAGCACGAACAAACAGACCATTGTGGTCGCTCATGAAGGTATTATCATCAATAACGCTGTTAATCACCTCGTATTCATGCACAGTCATCTTGTCTCCTGTAACAAAGCAGAAGTCGATTGGCTTTCGTCCTACCGGATTTGGTGACCCGCCGTGCATAGTACCCATGTCCATTGACTTTTCTGCGACGAACTTTGAGTCATATATAAACTCAGTAGAGGTCATAATCTGATAACTGTCACTTCCTTCGCTTGCGTTAAAGTCTCCGGTTGCGAATACAGGATATCCAAGAGATTCAAGCTGCTTGCACAGATCTCGTATGATAGCCATTTGGAATTTGTTTTCTTCATCGTCGATCCACTCAAGGTGAGTGTTTACATGAGCATATCTGAGTCCTGTGAGCTTGTCTTCAAATACACCCCAGGTGCAAGTGCGCCCTGCAGGTTTTGTGGGAGTTTCAGTCAGCCATACTGTTCCCGAAGCAACAACATCAAACTTTTCTTTGTTGTAATAGATGTAAACTGCACTTGCAGCTGCCTTCTCAACCGGGCCTTCATCTGTGTTGCCGATCCTGCCATATTTTTCTCCGAGAGCATTCTTGAGAACGCTGCCCCAAGAATATATTACTTCTTGAGTTCCGATTGAATCGGGCTCATATTCAAGGAGTCTGGGGATCATGATCTCTGCACGCTTTTCAATTGTTGGAGTGTTACCGTCAAGATTCATGCTGATAATGCGGACCTCACCTGCGGGAAGCATATTGATATCTTCGGGAGAATCTGTCTCTTCGACTCGAGTGTCCTGTGTATCAATTGTCTGGGGTGCTGTACTATTGGCGCATGATGACAGAACAAATATTCCCGTGCTTACTGCAAAACATAGCGCAATTGATAGAATCTTCTTATTCATCACTATAGTCCTTTGTAAAATCAGTATCCTGCTTTACTAAGCTCAGGTGTAGTAAAACTGAACACAATTGGATCAGATCTTGTGCCTATCAAGCTTTCAGCATAAAGCTTAACGGTGTAATCAGATCCCGGTTCAAGCGAGGTAAACGTACATCGTTTTGAGGCATCGACGCTTACGTCAAGGTGTTTTGAGGGAATATTGCGCTCGTCAACTAAATTTCCGTCTGAGTCTGTGAGCTCAACGTGGTATTCGTGAATGTATGATATATCGTCAACTTGTGTAAAACTGAAGTCGTAATGATAAGGTGTGCACGAGAGCTCCGTCAGAGTGATACCGTCTGTGGAGAGGGGAACTTTATTTTCAAACTGATCATTCAGAGAATTGACAGTAACATGAGTGAAGATGCCGCAGTGGTCGGTTACAGCGACGCCGCTGATGAATGTATCGATTACTTCATACTGATGCACAGTCATCTTGTCACCTGTGACAAAGCAGAAGTCAATAGGACGGCCGCCTGAAATATCTCTGTCTTCCCAGCCCCTGAAGCTGGAAGCACTCATTGTGCGCGCGGCAAGATGTTTGGGGTCATCGATTTCCGGAACCGCAGTTATTAATTCATAACTGAAGCTGCCTTCACCTGTGTTGAAGTCACCTGTTGTAAACACGGGCATTCCAAGTTGAGAAAAAGCTACCATCAGATCACGGATTATTGATATCTGAAAGATATTTTCTTCTTCAATCTCAAAGGCAAGGTGGCAGTTAATATGAACGTACTTGAAGCCTGTTTCTTTATCTTGCAAGATTGCCCATGTGCAGGTTCGGGGATATGTGGGTGCATAGCATGAGGCAATAATTGTAGTGGTTTCAGATGGCCAGAAAGTGTACCAGTCAAGACATTCATACTTGTCAGCATTATAGTATATATAGTTTGAGTTGATCGTTCTTGAGTCCTCTTGACCATCTCCACAAATACCAACGTGCTTGTAGTTTGGTAATCCTTCATTAAGAACTTCAACCCATTCGGAATATCCGCTGTTTTCCTGTGTTCCGATTGAGTCTGGCTGATATGAATTGAGAAGTTCAACCAT
>JAGBGV010000114.1 GCA_017935805.1 Clostridia bacterium
GGCAATCCGCAAAAAGCTCCTCAAGCACGTCTCTTGCACGCTCTGCGTCACTTTGGTGAATGGTGAAGATCATAGTACCGCCGCTTGGTGAAAGCGATGGCTGAACGATCAGATCCACGTCAACCTCGTGCTCCGCAAGGGATGCAAATGTCCTGTATGCAAGACCCGGGATATTCGGTGGTTTTCTTATATATACTATTGCAACTCCGTCGTCGCGCTGTATAGCCTGAATGTCGTACATAAATTCTCCTTAGTCAAGAATTCTGATTGCTGTTACGTCCGGCAACACTTTCTGAAGAGTCTTTCCACTGATCTTTCCGGCAACAGCCTCAACTGCATCTGCTGTCTCGGAAATGATCTTAACATTGTCACAAATCGCCTCAAGTTTGTCAGAGAGCTCTGTTCTCGGGCAATTTGCTCTGATGTAGTATGTGAACTCGATCTCGTCAAATGGTCTTACCTGCTTCGATGTGCTGTCTGCACGTTTGAACTGGGGAACGTATTCATATTTCGCCGCACCGGAGAGGATCGCGCAAACATCCGCTACTACCGCGCCTGCTGTGGGAAGTCTGCCCGCACCGCGTCCGTAGTACATTATATCTCCCGTCACTTCGCTTTTTACGGAAATACCGTTGTAAACATCGGAAATATGTGAGATCGGATTAGAATGAGGAACGATCATCGGGCAAGCAAACGCCTCAATTGAAGTCTCGTCAATATTGGCACAGGCAAGAAGCTTCAGTTCCGCATCAAGCTTTGCCGCCGCCTTGATATCATCCTGTGTAACGGTGCGAAGTGTTCCCGCATAAACATCGGCATCCTCAACAAGCACACCCGTTGCAAGTGCTGTAAGAATGATGATCTTACGCTTTGCATCAATGGCATCAATATCAGCCGCAGGATCGCGTTCGGCATATCCCAGTTCCTGCGCTTCCTTCAGCACGTCGCCAAAGTCTCTGCCTTCGTTTTTCATTTTGGTGAGGATATAGTTAGTCGTACCGTTAACAATACCGCGGATAGCTGTGATACTGTCTCCTGCAAGAGCAGTATTGATGGAACGGATCACGGGAATACCGCCGCCCACACTTGCCTCAAACAGATATGACACGCCGTTCTTCTTCGCGCACTCGAGCAGCTTGTCTCCGAAGTTTGCCACTACCTCTTTGTTGGATGTAACGACACTCTTACCTGCCTCCATGCACTGCACGGAAAATTCATATGCAGGATGTGATCCACCCATTGTTTCACAGACAAGCTCAACTGACTTATCCTCAAGTATAGGTGTGATATCGTGAACAACCCGATCAGCGTAAGGGGAGTCCGGGAAATCGCGAAGATCAAGGATGTATTTCACCTCAACATCGTCGTGAACTGTGCGCTTGATCTGTTCTCTGTTAGCTTCGATTACAGCAGTGATACCGCCGCCGACTACTCCGTATCCGATTATTGCAATATATTTCATATAGACCTCGTCCAAGTTGGAAAATTCATAAGTATTCAAGTTTTACATATTTTATCACAATATATGCAAAAAATCAATACGTAAATGTATATTTAATAAATAATAGCGGCTTATTCTTCGCTATCCTCACGTTTTTTTGCAAAAACAGAATCAAAAAGTTCCCGAATCCTGTCGTGCTTGCCGGAAAGGTAAAGCCAGCCGAACAATGCCTCAAGGCCTGTAGCACGTCTGTATTCCGATGGAGTGCTGGATTTTGGAACGTTTGTATGACCGAGATTGCGTCCTCTCTTGTATTCGTGTTCCTCTTCTTCAGTGAGCATTGGCAATATCTTCTCAATGACCTCGCTCTGCACATGAGCCGTAACAAATTTCAGCGACTCAACACTCGGTCTCTGCGTGTGATTTTTCACAAGATACTCGCGCACATACAATTCAAATACACAGTCTCCCAGGTACGCGAGATTCGCAGGAGAATACAATGACGGATTTTCTGTAAGGTTGTTCTTTTCCATTATTCCTCTTATGATAGCCCGCTAATTTCACGAGCAAATATCTACTCTGTATAAATATTATATATTTTACCACATATCTCCACTAAATACAATAGCAGTGGGAGAAATACAGAAACATTTCGAACAATTTGCGAAGCAAAAAAAGATCCCCACATTTCAGTGAGGATCGTTATGTCAGATTAATATCTTCTGGGGAAGCCGTTTGTTCCGCCGTTATTCTGGTTCTTGCCCATGTTGAGCATCTTCAGAATTTCATTGAAGTCGTCATCGGAGATGGGAGCATCTTCTTCGGTCTCTTTGTTTTCTTCGATCTGCTGGCCAGCCTTTGTTACATTGGTTTCCTTAACACCGGCCTTGATCTTACCGGAAGCAATGGGCTTGATTGTATCTTTCTTGGCAAATCCGCCTGCATCATTCTTGTTGATGAAGCCTGTTGCAATGATAGTAACCTTCATTGTATCTTCAAGAGATTCATCGAATGCTGCACCCCAGATAACTGTTGCGTCTTCAGATGCCTCAGAGCTGATAAGAGAAGATGCGATCTCGATATCCTCAAGCTGAATATCAGGAGATGCAGTAATGCTGATAAGGATACCCTTAGCACCTGTGATAGTTGTCTCAAGCAGCGGGCTTGTGATAGCAGCCTTTGCAGCCTCAGTAGCCTTGTCCTTACCGGAAGCTTCACCAACGCCCATGTGTGCGTAACCTGCGTCCTGCATAATGGATGTAACGTCAGCAAAGTCGAGGTTTATGTATTCGGGAATGTTGATAAGCTCGGAAATGCTCTGTACACCGTGACGGAGAACGTCGTCAGCAACCTGGAAAGCGTTCATGAGAGTGATCTTCTCGCCAACTTCCTTGAGTCTTTCGTTGGGGATGATGATGAGAGAGTCAACATATTCCTTCAGCTTTTCGATACCAGCCTCAGCCTGATCCATTCTCTTCTTACCTTCGAATGCGAAAGGCTTTGTAACGATACCTACTGTGAGGATACCCATGCCCTTTGCAATGCGTGCAACAACGGGAGCCGCACCAGTACCTGTACCGCCGCCCATACCTGTGGTA
>JAGBGV010000115.1 GCA_017935805.1 Clostridia bacterium
AGGGGGATTCTCCCGATACTGAGAATAACACAGAGAAGGAAACCGAAAGTCAGCCTCCCGTAACAACGAGTCCGAACGATACAGAGAAACAATCTACTGAAACTACAAGCACCCCGGAAACAGGGAAGAACGCGGAAGACACAACCAATCCTCCTGAAGCTGAAAAACAACCGATAGAAACGGCTACACCTCCAGAGACAGAGAAACAGCCGCCCGATACAACAGAGGTTCCCGAAACTACAGAAGCTCCCGAGACGACAGGAGCTCCCGAAACAACAGCTGTACCTGAGACAGAGAAACTGCCTGATGAAACGATCGCACCGGAAGCTCCGAAGGATGATCCGAATCCTGGACAGATACCCGAAATGGCGATTGAGAGCGGGTACACAGTGACTGAAACAACGAATTTCAATATCCTTGTGACTGAGGATAAGGTGAAAACGTCTCGCACAGCACGGGTGGCAGCATTGCAAAATGAGAGCGGTGAGAACGCGCTGTACTTGGATGTACTGACAGAGGATGGCAAAGTAATGACATCAATTACCTGGAAAGGGTACTATCAGATGTTTGTACGCGAAGACGGACTCATAGTGTTGATGAGATTGTGGATGTCGCCGGTGACACAGCGTTGCACAGGAATATATCAATTCTTCGATGTCAGCGACAGTAAGCTATCAGGATACGACGTGGTTGAACTGGAAATACCAGAGATTAACGCTGTACCGGGAGAAGGGAAGACAATCAATTTTGCCGTTCGCTCACCAAGCGAGGCTGCAAGATATGAGCTGACCTTTACTGATTTTATTTACAGTTATCAGGCTGAATTTGACGAGGATACATTGGATGGAAAAAGTATATATCTGATTGCAGACTCGTATCTGAATCCCGATAAGCCTGTTGTTTATTCAGATACAGATAAAGTAGAGTTCCCCAATCTGGAAGATAAGGAAATCGCAGATAAGTATACTTGGGAATATGCTTCCGCGCTTTTTGAATAAAGTGGTGGGCTACTGAGGTAATAGTACCAAACAAAAAGGACGGCAGAATCAAGTCTGCCGTCCTATGATTATTTTTGATCGAATCAATAGTTCTCTGCGTGAACTTCAAAGTAGCTCTGCGGATGTGCGCAAGTGGGGCATACTTCGGGAGCATTGGTGCCAACAACGATGTGACCGCAGTTGCGGCATTCCCAAACCTTTACTTCGCTCTTCTTGAAGACTTCTGCAGCTTCAACATTATGAAGAAGTGCGCGATAGCGTTCTTCATGATGCTTTTCGATGGCTGCAACCAGGCGGAACTTTGCAGCAAGTTCGTGGAAGCCTTCCTTTTCAGCGGTGTCGGCAAATCCGGCATACATGTCTGTCCATTCGTAATTTTCGCCATTGGCAGCATCTTCAAGATTCTCTGCGGTATCACCAATACCGTTAAGCTCCTTGAACCACATTTTTGCATGCTCTTTTTCGTTGTCTGCTGTCTTGAGGAAGAGAGCTGCAATCTGTTCGTAGCCTTCCTTCTTTGCTTTAGAGGCATAGTAGGTGTACTTGTTTCTTGCCATAGACTCGCCAGCAAAGGCAGCTTCGAGATTCTTTTCCGTCTGAGTACCGGCGTACTTGTTAGCAGGTGCTTCTGCAACTACTTCAAGCTTGTCTCCGGTTGCTTTACAAAGAGGACATACGGCTACCTCGCCCTCAACAACCTCAAATTCTTTGCCGCACAGTTTGCATTTGTACTTGATCATTTTTCGTTCTCCTATTCAAAATATATTTATTACAGTTGAATCTAATACGGGGGAAGTCTTTCGCAGAATACTTTCAAAAAGTGAACTGCTTATCTTTTAGTATAGCATATCTCACGAAGAACTTCAATATGAAATTGTAAATTATGGGGTTTCATATTGGCAAAAAAAACTTGCATCGATGGCCATGAATTATTTATTAGAATGAGCGGTTTGTAAAAGAAATATGATAAGTTTGCAAATAAATAAATTTTTCTTTTTTGTAAACAAATTCAACTCCCTATTGATTTTATACAGATGATCGTGTATACTAATATAGAGACGGGAGCTCGTGTTACGGGCTGAGAGGAAGGTAATACCTTCGACCGGTAACCTGATTTGGATAATGCCAACGTAGGGATGCCTGATAGCGACATCACAATTGACATACTGTTTACGGAAGCATCCAGATCGGTTGCTTCCGTTTTGTTTTTTCAGACAATTGAATAACGGGAGCTCGTAAACGGGCTGAGAGGAAGGTGTGACCTTCGACCGAGAACCTGATTTGGATAATGCCAACGTAGGGACGCCCAATTGAGAGAGACGGGAATATCGCAGTACACGAAGGAAACAGCCAAATCGGCAGCTTCCTTTATTTTTTTATTGGAGGTACGAATGGTAAAGATCAACGGAAAAGAACTGAATATGGCAGGTAAAACGATAGCGGAATATCTTGCAACTACAAATTTTGATCCAAAGAGAATTGCGGTAGAGCGTAATGGCGACATTGTCCCGAAGGCAAAGTATGGTGAGACGATACTGCAAGACGGAGACAATGTAGAGGTCGTTAGCTTTGTAGGAGGTGGTTAAACTGATTCCAACAAAAG
>JAGBGV010000116.1 GCA_017935805.1 Clostridia bacterium
AAGTTCTTCAACTCCATCACCACTAAGATCTCCGCTATGGCAACCCGTGCAAAGACTGCTGTAACCTCCGCTGTAACCTACACCGCAGGTGAGGGCTATGTAGACTCCGGCGTGAAGATTCTCATCGCCGTAGTCATCGGCGCACTCCTCCTCGCAGGACTCTACGCGCTCTTCAACACCACCATCATGCCAACGGTAACGAGCAAGATCACCGAGCTCTTCAACTTCGCGGGCTAATCACAACACGAACAGAAAAACACAAAAATAATAAAGAAAGATACGAGGTATTTATTCTATGAAAAAGTTCTTTAACTCCATTACCACCAAGATCTCCGCTATGGCAACCCGTGCCAAGACTGCCGTTGCCGCCGCTGCTGCTTCCACCACCGGCGAGGGTTATGTAGACTCCGGTGTCAAGATTCTCATTGCCGTAGTTATCGGCGCACTCCTTCTCAGCGGTCTTTACGCGCTCTTCAACACCACCATCATGCCCACGGTCACAAGCAAAATCACCGAACTCTTCAACTTTGCAGGCTAATACAGCCTCCTTTTCTCGCAGAGCCTTGTCATTCCCGGCAAGGCTCTGCCAATAATTTTTAATCAAAACGAAAGGAAATCTATATGAAGAAATTTCTGACTCTCGCCCTGTCTGCGCTTATGCTGATCGCTACTCTCACGAGCTGTGTCGCTGAAGACATCGGAATCAAGCTGAATAAAGATGGTACCGGCTCTGTTGCCCTTACAGTGGGCATTAAAGAGGACTACTTTGACATGATGACCGGTGCTGACGGAAACAGCATCTTTGACGGCAAGGAAACCTCCGAAGTCACCATCGACGGAGAAAAATATATCGCTGTCACCGAAACCAAAGAGTATAAGAGCTTTGATGAAATCGAAACGGCATTGCTCGAGCTGACCTATAACACCGAAGAATACGAGGATGCGGTAGGCGAACCCACAGAGGAAGACGAGGTAATTGCCGATTCGGAAATCGCTGTTGCTCCCACTGAAACAACCGAAACCGAAGTTCTCCCTATCTTTAAGTCGGTCGAAATCGTTAAGAATGAGGGCTTGTTCTACACCAATTATACCTTTAAGGCAACGCTGAATCCTCTGCCTAAAAATGCAGAATACGATTTCAACGACATGATGAAGCTTTCGATTACTCTTGAAATGCCGGAGGAAATCTCCCAGACCAACGGCGGTACTGTCGAAGACAAAACCGTTACCTTTGACATCGAAGATCTGACAAACGAAACCGAGCTTCTGGCATCTGCCGAAGCGAACAATTATGTAGTCATCGTCAGCATCGTAGTTGTTCTTGTTCTCGTGCTTGCTCTGTTCCTCTTCCTTACAAAGAAAAAGGGTTAATCCATGAGCAGTGTATGGATGTTTGTATTTCTGCCCATCAGTGTGGGGATCGGCATACTGCTGTGTAAAGGCATACAGAACAAATTTGGCACAAGATCGGTATGGAATGTCGTATGTCCGATCCTTATAGGGGTAACGCTCTGCATTCGGTTTCATGATCCGATGATGGTTATCAAAGGACTCATCTATTCCAGCATACTGCTTTGGGCGGCGAATACCGATATTCACACACACTATGCATCGGACAGTTGCTCCGTCATGATTGCCATTAGTGCATTGATCAGTACCACGGCAAGAGATTTGCCCGGTATGCTTTGCGGTGCGCTGTTCTGCTTCCTGCCGCAGATTCTTGTAAATATGATTCTTCCTGATAGAGCCGTTGGCGGTGCTGATATAAAAATCTCCACCGCCTGCGGTTTTCTTCTTGGAGTAACAAGAGGTGCGGCGGGACTGATTTTGGGACTCGTGTTCAGCGTGATTTGTTCGCTGATTACCCGAAAGCGTAAGGATGAGAAACTGCCGCTGATCCCATATCTTGCAGCCGGATTTATCCCTGCCTACTTTATTTAGCGAAAGGAGATTCATTTGAAAAATATATTTGGAAACCGAACCATACTCGGTATTATATGCATCGTGGCAGCACTCATTATATGCTTTGCTGTAGCACCTCTTGTGAACCGCATGGCTGACAGCCGTGTGGATGTAGTGAGGATTACTGTGGATATATCACAGGGACGTCAGATCACCGAAAAGGACTTTGAGGTGGTAACTGTCGGCTCATATAATCTGCCCGAAGGCGTGATTACCGACAAAGAAGCTGTCGTAGGCAAATATGCCACTGCAGACTTGAAGAAAGGCGACTATCTCTTCGCCTCAAAACTTACCGATACTGCGGATAGTGCCGATGAGGTGTTTAGAACCCTTGACGGAACAAGACAGGCGATGAGTATCACGATTCAGTCCTTTGAAGGCGGTTTGTCCGGTAAGCTGAAAAACGGAGATATTGTCAGTCTCATCGTGTATACAAACGATGAAGATGAAGTGATCATTCCCGAAGCCTTACAGTATATGCGCGTGATCACCACCACTACGGCAAACGGTTTTGATAAGGACGAGCTGATCCCAAACGAGGACGGCACTTACGAGCTGCCAACCACACTCTCGCTTCTTGTCACGCCCATGCAGTCAAAGCTCCTTGCGAAATACGAGAATGCGGGAAAAATCCATGCCACGCTCGTATATCGAGGGGATGCGGATAAAGCGAAAGAATTCCTTCTGAAGCAGGACTTGATTCTCGAAGAACTCAAAATTGCCGAGGAAGAATCTGAAAAAGCAAATGAGGGTGAGGTGGATGTGAATGGCTAAAACCATTGCCGTTTGGGGATCTCCGAGAAGCGGAAAAACCTCCTTTGCCACCAAGCTTGCCCGTACCATTTATGACAACTACGACTGCAAGGTGTTATGTGTGTATACCGACTTTGAAACACCTTCGCTCCCCGTACTGTTTCCGAGCTTTAAGGCTGAAAACCTATATTCCATCGGCAACGCGCTGTCTCAGACCGACATCACCCAAGAAGGTGTGGTAAAGCAGATTGTTCAGCTCAAAGACAAGATGAACATCGGATTTCTCGGGTTTAAGGATGGAGATAATCTGCATTCCTATCCGCAGTTTGACCGCGAAAAGATTCAGACCATGTATTCGGTCATCGGAACACTTGCCGACTATGTGATCATAGACTGCTCCTCCCACATTGGAAATCCACTGTCAAGAATTGCACTGCAAATGGCTGATACCGCCATCCGTCTTGCCACACCGGACCTGTCATGCATCAGTTGGTATGTATCGCAGATACCGCTGTACACCGCAAGCTCTTTCCGACTTGACAAACAGATTCAAGGCGTGAATGTACCCGATGAAGATCTGTTCATGCCGATAGATGACCTCAAGGCACATCTTCCGCAGGTCAGCTTTACAATCCCATACTGCAAAGAAGTGAAACAGCAGATGCTCGATGGAAAGCTTCTCTTCGGTGTCGGGGACAAAAAGTACAGCGATAAACTGAAAGCCATTGCCGAAAAACTCATTTAACCATACTTCAGGAAAGGAGGAAACTAACCTATGGCAAACCTCATTGACTTCTGGTCGCTTCTCACGCTGACACAGGAGTATATATCCAAGAACTTTGCCGCACTGCTAACTGACAAGAAAAAACTGCCTCAGTTAAAAGCCTACACCGACAAGTTTCTCCGCGATAGAGGATATCAGGTAGCCGGTCTGAGTCATAAGGATACCATCGACCGCCTCTACTGCGAGATGGCTGAATACAGTGTGCTTACCCCTTATCTTGGTGCAAACAACATCGACGAGATCAACATCAACTCATGGGATGACATTGTTCTCTCGTATTCAAACGGCGATAATGTCAAGCTTCGTGAACACTTTCACTCCCCACAGCACGCGACTGATATCGTCAAGCGATTGCTTCACCACAGTAATATGATTATCGACAATGCGGCGCCTATTGCACAGGGGCATCTGCCGAACAATACCCGTATCACAGCGCTCAAAACGCCGATTGTTGATGAGGACTGCGGGATATCGGTATCCAT
>JAGBGV010000117.1 GCA_017935805.1 Clostridia bacterium
AGAACAGCATCCTTGCCGTAATCTGTAAAGTAAGGGAGCTTTGTATAGCCATACTTTTCTTTATCGCTGAGCACTCCGCCGCAATCCGTAAGTCCGTTTGCGGTTTCTCCCACAGACTTCAGCGTAGCAATACCGTTCACTCTGTTATAAGGTGAGCGAAGTATCTCCGTGTGTGGAGTCATACCGAGCATGGGAGACACCGACGAGTCAGTTGCGTCAATCACCGCATACTGCGACGGCTCTGTGCTGCTCTCTCCTCCGCTGAAGAATTCACGGATCTCATGCCATTCCTGTCGGAGAAGCGCATATTCAGTTTTCACGTCCGCCCATGTGCTCTTAACCGACGCGCATGATGACAGACTCATCACAGCCAGCACAATTCCTGCCAAGGCTGCCGTCCTTATGATCTTTCCTCTGAATTTCAAGACGTTCTCCGATCCTTTGTTGGTTATCTATCTTCAACTCGTTCTGCACGGGTGCATTTGCCTATCTTTTCGTCAAGCTCAAAATACGCGCCGTTTATCTTGCAGTTTCCCTTTGCAGGCTCGAATTTGTTTGGCGTTTTTACGGTAAACTTGTGAATTATCGACTCTGTCTTCACTCCAAGTATACCGTTCATGGATCCGCACATACCGAGATCTGTGATATATCCTGTTCCTCCGGGTAGTATCTGTGCGTCTGCTGTGGCAACGTGGGTGTGCGTGCCGAATACCGCCGCAAGCTTTCCGTCAAAATACCGTGCAAAGAACATTTTCTCACTTGTCGCCTCTGCGTGAATATCGCAGATTGCAAGATCGTACCGACCTTTCTCGTTTTTCAGTATGCGTTCAACCGTTTGCTGCGGCGGCGTTATCGGGTCCATATACACCACGCCAAGGACGTTGATTACCAGAATCTTATAGCCCCGAACATCTGCGATAACGTATCCCATTCCCGGAGCCTCCGCAGGATAGTTAGCGGGTCGGATCATGTATTCACCGTCGTCCAGCATAGTGTAGACCTCACGCCACTTCCATGTGTGGTTGCCGCCTGTGATAATATCAGCACCACAGTCGTACAGCCGTGTAGCGGAATCCACCGTGACACCGTTTCCCTGAGCAGAGTTCTCGCCGTTCACCACAACAAGCTCAGCGGAATATTTCTCTCTCAGCTTGCGAAGTCGTCCGCCGGACTCGAGAAAGGATACCCCCTCTTCTCCGACAACATCTCCGAGACAAAGCAATTTGATCATATATTTTCCTCATTTCTAATGCAAAAGAAAATAACGTCTCGCCGCCTCCGCACAAATTGTGGGTACACAAGACGCTATTAAACGCGACGGAAGCCGAGCAGCATCATTCTTGCCGCCCGGTCCGATTCTATCTATGTGAATTAATCAATAAGTCATGCCGCGTCTGCGCTTGTTGTAGTCAGAACGGGGGTTGACGATCTCACGCCAATCCAGATCTCCGTGGTCGAGAGCGCAGATCAGCACCTCCGCTGTAGCGATATTCGTTGCCATAGGCACATTGTGAACGTCGCACATACGGAGAAGATTATATTCATTCTCGTCGTAAACATGGTTGGGAGTAGTGCTGCGGAAGTAAAGCAGTACGTCGATCTCATTGTAGGAGATTCGGGAGGTGATCTGCTGTGCACCGCCGTGTGATCCAGGGAGAAGCTTCTCTATTTCAAGACCGGTTGCTTCCTGCACATACTTGCCTGTGATACTGGTGGCGCAGATATTGTGTTTAGACAGTATGCCGCAGTATGCAATGCAAAACTGTGTCATAAGTTCTTTTTTGGTGTCGTCAGCAATGAGAGCAATATCCATTTCATCAGTTCCTTTCGATTTTGCTGTGTTAATGCTTGCAGGTATGTATCTATAAGGCTTTTTCGCGCCGTCCGGAAAGCTTTTTCATTCCCTCAAACAGCTTTACATCATAGCCCAATATTCGCGTTGCAATATTTTTATACGCTATAGCAGTTGTTGACTTCTCGCCGGGTATCTTACCTCTATCCTGAAGTCCTTGGAGCTTATCATCAAATGGCACGACTCCGACACAAACGAGAGAACTCGAGTCGATCATCTCGATAACGCCCGCGCGGTTTTCTTTCTTTACTGCACGAAGGTCGAATGCGCACACAACAAGCCGCATTACCTTCGCTCCCTTAGCCATCAGTCTTGACGCCGCATATTCAGCACCGCGGATGGAGGTCTTTCCCTGCTCCGAGGTGATTACGGTCATTGAGAACAAGTCCGCAACAGCACAGGCATAGTCGATACCGCCGCCCGTGTCGCAAACGAGGATATCGAAATCCCCCTCGTCAATGATACGCTGGACTCCCGCACGAATCAGCTCTGCCTCATACTTTTCCGCTTCATCAGCAAGAGCAAACAGCCTGTCCGAGCTGCAGGCGGATATGAGACGCAAATTTTCAAGCGTGTCCAGAGGAGTGATCGCAACAGAAGAAATATCTCCTCCGTCAATTATATCCCCAAAGTCTGTGACAGCCACGTTTTCAGCTCCGAGAAGCATATCGAGGCTACGGCTGGTGACGTCAAGATCAAGAAGCAAAACCCGCTTTCCGAGTCTTGCAAAAGCTACGGACAGTCCGAGCGCGGTGGTACTCTTTCCGACCCCGCCCTTTGACGAGGCTATAAGCAGTCTGTTGTATGAAGGCATATACCCCTCCGTAGGCTTGTTGTTGAGTTGTCACCAAAAATGAGCAACTGCCTACTGAAATTATATCACCAAACTGCATATATTGTCAATAGCATCGGAAGATTTTTTATTAATTATTGTCAGTTTTTACTATGTCCTCCACCATTCGACTACAACAATAATTTCACATGATGACCAAATATTTCATCGGTAATTTTTAATCCTCACAGTATACCATAATTTCGAGTTTCCTATTGCTTTTTCACTTTATTGTTGGTATAATATTATATTGAGGAGATATTTTTCTCACGTTTGATAATTGCACCTCGGCCCAGGCTGAGTACGGAGGTAAAAAATATGAATATCAAAATTGATGAAATGATTGCAAATCTTCAGGCCATCGACCCTGAGATCGGTGATGTAATTGCAAAAGAGCTTGCAAGACAGCGCGGTGGACTTGAGCTTATCGCATCTGAAAACGTAGTTTCCAAGGCAGTTCTTCTTGCAATGGGAAGCGCACTAACAAATAAATACGCAGAAGGCTATCCCGCAAAGCGTTATTACGGCGGTTGCGAGGTAGTTGATATTGCAGAAAACATTGCTATCGAGAGAGCAAAAAAGCTTTTCGGCGCTGACCACGTTAACGTACAGCCCCACAGCGGTGCACAGGCTAATATGGCTGTTTATTTTGCTCTCTTGAATGTTGGCGACACAGTTCTCGGCATGAATCTTGCTCACGGCGGTCACCTGACTCACGGCAGCCCTGTAAACATGTCCGGTAAGAACTACAACTTCGTTCCCTACGGCGTAAATGATGACGGATATATTGACTACGACGAATTTGAAAAGCTTGTCAAGGAAAACAAACCCAAGATGATCGTTGCAGGTGCATCTGCTTATCCGAGAATTATTGACTTCGAGAGAATCGGCAAGATCGCTCACGAAAACGGTGCCCTGCTCATGGTAGACATGGCTCACATCGCAGGCCTCGTTGCGGCAGGACTCCATCCTTCTCCCGTACCCCACGCAGATATCGTAACAACAACAACCCACAAGACACTTCGCGGTCCTCGCGGCGGTATGATCATGTGCAAGGAAGAGTTTGCAAAAGCAATCGATAAGGCGATCTTCCCCGGCACACAGGGCGGTCCTCTCATGCACGTTATCGCAGCTAAGGCTGTTGCATTCGGCGAAGCGCTTACTCCCGAATTCAAGGAATATCAGCAGCGCATCATCGACAACGCACAGGCTCTCGCAAAGGGGCTTCTCGACGAGGGCTTCGCACTTGTTTCCGGTGGTACAGACAACCACCTCATGCTTTGTGACCTCAGACCCTTTGATCTCACAGGCAAGGAATTCGAGCACAGACTTGACGAGGTGCTGATTACCGTAAACAAGAACGCCATCCCCAACGATCCTCAGTCTCCCTTCGTAACAAGCGGTATCCGCATCGGTACACCTGCTGTTACAAGCCGCGGTCTTAACACTGATGACATGAAGACTCTCGCGCACCTCATCGGTCTCACAGCCAAGGATTTCGATGGCAGCCGCGACTATATCAGAGCTGAAGTCACAAAGATCTGCGAAAAGTATCCTCTTTACAAGGATTAATCAATACAGACAATAATAACACGATCATATATCACGGAGGTATTGTAAATGAAGAACGACATGGACAGAACCATAACCTTTTCCATTCATGAAGAAGAGCGTGACCGTGAACGTAAAATGCTCCTGCGCGCGGTTTACGACGCTTTGAGCGAAAAGGGCTACAATCCCATTAACCAGCTTGTAGGATATGTTCTCACAGAGGACCCCACCTATATCACAAACTACAAGAACGCCCGTGGCATGATCCGCCGTATTGAC
>JAGBGV010000016.1 GCA_017935805.1 Clostridia bacterium
AATATCTCAAAACTATCGGTGATTCCATTGTTGCATTCAAGGACGGCAGTATCGTTAAGGTACACGTACACACAATGACACCTGATAAGGTGCTCGGATTCTGCAGACAGTTTGGTGAATTCCTTACAATAAAGATCGAGAATATGTCCGTTCAGCACAGCGAGACCATCGAGGCGAAGGAAGAAAAGCCTGAAGTTGCCGCGCCCCGTAAAAAGTACGGCTCTGTTGCAGTTGCAAACGGTGACGGCATCGAGGCGACCTTCAAGGATATCGGCGTTGACTACGTTGTAAAGGGCGGTCAGACAAATAACCCCTCAACGGAAGATTTCATCAATGCCTTCTCCAAGGTAAATGCAGAGCACATTTTCGTGTTCCCCAATAACGGCAACATTATCATGGCGGCAAAGCAGGCGGCGTCAATTTACGACAAGGCTGAGGTTCACGTTGTGGAAAGCAAGGACCTTGGCGCAGGATACATCGGCATCGCGTCCATTAATCCCGAAGCGGAAACTCCGGACGAAGCGATTGCAGGCTCACTTGAGGCTATGCAGTACGTTACCACAGGCAGCGTGTCCAATGCTATCCGCGACGCAGACATGAACGGCGTGCACATTACAAACGGCGATCACATCGGATTTATCGGCAAGCAGATCATTGCATCCTGCAAGGAAAAGGTAGACGCGGCGACTGCTCTGGTGGACCGTATGTTTGAATCCCCCGACAAGTTCATGGTGACAGTATTCAGCGGCAAGGACGCAAGCGAGGCTGAAAACGAACAGCTCAAGGCAAATATCGCCGCAAATCATCCCGACGCGGAGATCTACTTCGTAGACGGCGGTCAGGAGATCTACTCCTACATCATCATCGCAGAATAATAACAAAAAGAGGCTCTCTCGAGTCTCTTTTTTTGAGTTATTTCAGCTTTTCATGAGTCGGTGCAGCAGCCGTGACAGGGGAAGTATGAGCATACCGACAAACAGGTTGCTGACGCCGTGAATTACATCAAAGGGGAGCCCCGACACTATCCACGCCACAGTTTGCTCAAAGGAAAAGCCGTACATCAACGCCTGTGCAGGTGCATAAAGCGTGCCGAACAATAATCCGTGAACGGCGCACACAACAGGGTAGACTGCATATGCCACCTTTGGATTCATTTTCCGGGGCAGGAGCATTGTCACACCCCAGAGCAAGGTCCAGATGTAGAGGTACGGCACCCACCACCCGTTGAATCCCGAATACAGCCCGTTCATGAATACATAAATGTATATCGGTATCAGCGCGCGACGGCGGAAAACTACCGTGTAGACCATTGTGAGCATCCCGAGCAGGTGGATGTTTGGCAGCGCCTCCATTATCACCTTGGAGCAGAACATCAGTGCCCCAAGCATGGCGAAAACTACGATCTCGCGGACACTGATCTTTTTTTTCTTTGCCATCATTTCGTGTACTCGAGAAGGTAAGTCTCGCTCTCGATTATGGGAGTGGTGTCAACGCCGCTCATTGCGTACTCGCCGCCGATCCAGAACGCCCAGTAGCTCTGGTCAACATCGTAGTCAGCGGTTATTCCGTTCACTGACTTGATGTACATACCGAACTCTCCCATCTCGCCTGCGATGAGGTCGTTTTCAAGCAGCGCCGCGCCAACCGTGTCAGCATTTGTGTTGATTGTGAACTTGACGGTCTTGTCCTCCACCTTAACTTCAACAGTGACGGTCTTTTCTCCCTCGCCGAGGGTGGTGTCAGAGGTGTATTTGGCATCCTTCCAGAGACCTTCCGCGTCCACCGGCTTGTCACATGATACGAAACACAGGAATGTTGCCAGACACAGCGCAAGCACCGTTGCAAAGCACAAAATTTTCTTCATTTTTCCTTATCCTTTCTGTTTTTGAAATTGCAAAAGGATAAAATAAAAGCACCCTTCCCGAGGATGCCGAAGTAACGGGCGCAACGCCACAAACGCCATGGTAAATCTACCGTAGCGCTATACTCCGCCTCCCCATTTTGCCCAAGAGACCTTTATGAGTCACAGACCGATAAGCATTCCGACTTGACCTGCCCTGTCACAGGAGTTACGGTAATGGCTGTTGCCGCGGATTCTCACCGCAATTTCCTTATCCCCGAAGATACCGTCATGCAGTATCCCCGATTTTCGGCTATGGCACCGAATGATCTGCGTTTATTCTTTTGTCACCCAATTATACAACAAAAAAGCCGGATTTGCAAGGGGTAGCGCTTCGCTAAAACAGGTTTATGGGAAAATTCCAACAAACCCGTAGGGGATGGCGTCCTCGACATCCCGCTCGTAAAGGCTTGAATTTCATGGTGGGAGGGGCGACCCCTCCCCTACAGGCATCACAACACATCATTTCGCCCGCCGACATAGAGATTCCAACAAACCCGTAGGGGCGACGTTTCGTCGTCCGCTTGTGCAGGCTTGAATTTCATGGCGGGAGGGGCGACCCCTACCTACAATTTTCACGCTAACACGTTGCTCGCCTCATACACCGCAAAGAAAAAGCAGAAGCCTGAGCCTCCGCTTTGCTTATCCACATCGGGATTTGTTATTCTGTTACTCAATCCTCAAATTTTATGGTCTTTGTATGCCCGTCGGTTGATAGAACTGCATTCTCAAATACAGCTTGCGCCTCGTGGAAGTACAGCTCCGGCTCGGGAAGTGCGGGACTGTAGTGAGTCAGCCACATTTCCGCGCAACCGCTTTCCCTGGCAAGGTTTGCCGCTTCAACCATTGTCATGTGTGCGGATTCCTTGGCGCGGGCAAGCTTTTCACGCTCGAACATACCCTCGCAAATGAGCAGATCTGCGTCCGTTGCCATGGTGGAGATGATCTCGCATGGTCGGGTGTCCGTTGCGAAGGTGACGTGGATGCCACGTCTTGCCGCTCCGAGAACCATGTCGGGAGTGTAGCCGTCGATAGTCTCGCCTCTCTGCAGCCTTGACCACAGATTCATTGGCACGCCGCTTGCTTTGGCTTTGTTTACGTCAAATTTACCGGGACGGGAGATGCGGACATCATAACCAAGGCACGGGCAGGAATGCTTCACCTCAAATGAGGTTATACTGAACCCGTGACGTTCAATGGAGTCGAAATCCCCAAGCACCTGTGTCTTGATGCGGAAGGGCAGCTCAGTTGCTATGCTGGTAAGATTTTTTACGATCTCATCCACGCCCTTCGGTCCGCATATGAGAAGAGGCTCCGTGTGACCCTCATTTCCCATGGACAGAAGCAGTCCGGGGAGTCCGCTGACGTGATCGGCATGGAAGTGAGTCAGCAGAATAGTTCCGATCTTGCCGAGAGAAAAACCTGCTTTCTTCACTGCAAGCTGAGTACCCTCGCCGCAGTCAATAAGCAGACCTATTCCGTTGTATCTCATATAGCAGCAGCTGAGGAATCTGTCCAGTCTCGGAACGGTTCCGCCTGTGCCCGGTAAGCATACGTCAAGCATGGTGAACTCCTTAATAGTTATGAGTTTAGGTAATAAGTAATAGTGAAGAGTGAAGAGGTGCGGTAACTTTTATGACCTGGCGGTCAAAAAGTAAATTAATATAAAAATTACTTTTTGAACATCGTGAAAAAAGTTTCCACAACATTTGCGTAGCAAAATATCACTCGACGAAGTCGAATATCACTTTCACGCAGTGAAAACATAAAAAACTCCCGTGGTGCCGTTTCAGTGAGCATTTAGAAACCCTGCTCATGCAAGGACGGTGCCCTCTCCAGCGGTTTGTGCTCCCAGCGTCCTTACCGACGCGGCGGCGCAGAATGCGTCTCACGGCATCGGAGGGAGGTCTGCATCCCCCAGCCGGAAGTCCGGGCTCCTTTTTACTCTTTGTGGGTTTTAATGCTCATCGTGTATTTCGCACACCACAGGATTGTTCATGTATTAACAGCAAATGCCGTCGGGTTAGTCCTCGTCGTAGAAGATGTCGGAAAACTCGTCGTCGAAAATGTCAGCAATGCGGTCGAATTCTTCGTCGTCCTCGATTGTTTCAAGAACGTCCTCGCCGTCTTCGTCAACACCGCACTTGAGGATAACATATTCTTCGCTTTCCTCTTCGCCCTTTTCGTTTACAGGAACAAGTGCCTTGTAAACTGCGCCCTCGTGCTCAAGTGTACCGAGGAGAGCAAAGTGAAGCTCGTTTCCTTCGTCGTCTGTGAGGGTATAGATCTCGGGATCGTATTCTTCGAGCTGTTCGATCTCGTTCTTTACTTCTTCGTCTCTGTTCATATTCTATTCACTCCTGTAGGTAATTATACTATGTGTAATTTGGTTCTTCTCACATCATTATTTTACAATGCAATGCCACTTTTGTCAATAGTTAATTTGTGGAGCGAGTAGATGGAATGATGTATTCGCTACGCGAAAGTGATGTAGCCTTCGGCAGTGATGTTCGACTTTGTGGAGTGATGTATTCACTTCGTGAAAGTGATATTTTTGCTACGCAAAAGTTGTGGTAACTTTTCTCACAAAGGTTCGAAAAGTGAATTAAGTAGGAGATATGCGATAATTCCAAGCTACACGAAAAGCAAAAGGGGATTCCAAAGGGGGAAATTGCGTTAGCCTTTCCCCCTTGGCGCAGGGTGATCCTTAAGAGGTGTCTGCGTCTACACCTCTTAAGTTCTCCACGAAAGTGGAGAT
Organism: Clostridia bacterium; assembly: GCA_017935805.1. The sequence goes on from JAGBGV010000016.1 coordinate 4,659, forward strand.
TAGGATAAAAGAGCAAGT
>JAGBGV010000118.1 GCA_017935805.1 Clostridia bacterium
GAAGTGCTTGCTCTTGGAACCCCAATAACCCTTGGCAGCCTTAAGAACTTTATTTCTTCTCTTGCGCGTCATCATTGCGCCTTTTACTCTAGCCATTTTATACTATCCTTTCTCTACTTAACTTTTTCTCTTAAATCAGTCTTTGTTGATCAGTCTCTTAACATTTGCTGTCATTGCGGGACTGAGAATCTGGCTGCTTCTGAGGTGTCTCTTTCTCTTAGCTGTCTTCTGACCAAGGTTATGTCTGTGATCAGAGTGGAAAATTTTTACTTTGCCTGTGCCTGTAACGGCAAATCTCTTGGCTGAAGCCTTATGTGTCTTGATCTTTCCCATTTTTGTAATCCTTTCGGTTTATATTATTCGTTTTGTCGTAAAATGCTGCGGTCCTTTGTATTTGAATCAAACTACTGCGCGTATTACTTTGCTGTGTTCTTCACAGGTACAACGAACATTGTGAGCTGTCTTCCTTCAAGTGAGGGCTTCTTATCAACCGTACCGTATTCCGATACATATTCCTCAAACTTGGCAAGCACCTCTCTGCCGAGGTCCTGGTGTGCGATCTCACGTCCCTTGAATCTCAGACATACTCTTACCTTGTTCCCACTCTGCAGGAACTTGATGGCACGGTTTGCCTTTGTTTCGAAGTCATGAGTATCAATGCGGCAAGAAAGCTGAACTTCCTTGACTTCAATAACCTGCTGTTTCTTCTTTGCTTCTTTTTCCTTCTTGTCTACCTCGTAACGGTACTTACCGTAGTCCATTGCTCGGCATACAGGGGGATTTGCAGCAGGGGCGATGAGCACGAGGTCGTATCCGTGATCGTATGCGTATGTTTTTGCATCGTTCAGGCTCATAATACCAAGCTGGTTGTTGTTTTCATCCAACATGCGTACTTCTTTGACTCTGATGTCATCATTGATTAAAAGTTCTTTCGCGCTAATAGTTAAGCACCTCCAAATTGAATAAAACAAAAAATCGCACAAAGAACTCTCTCCGCACGACAAAAATACACCTTGATTGCTATTGACCTTAACGTGCCATTTTGCAGTAAGGTGAGAACGGAGATTGTTCTGCTTCATTGTTCCCGAATATTATACTACCTACAAACTTGTTTGTCAAGTGTTTTTAGAAAAATATTTGTCATTTTTCATAGTTTTTTCTTCAGTCTTTGGGTTAAAATCACAATTATATTCCCGCGACTCTTTGACAATACTAAAATCGGAACGAGCGTGACGTTCTATAATATAGATGATAACGCTATCACAGGGTGATTCACACGCAGAATCACTCTGTACATATTACAGCGCGCTTCTGATCTTCTCCAGTGCGCTTTTTTCTATCCTGCTGACATATGAACGGGATATGCCAAGCTTTTTTGCAACCTCTCTCTGGGTTATTGCACGACTTCTCCCGATACCGTAGCGAAGTATGATGATCTCCCTCTCCCGCTCGTCAAGATTTTTCATTATGTATTCCGATGCCTTAGTAAGCTTAATTCTTGCATCAATGTCATCCGCTATCGTATCGTCAACCTTGATTATATCTTCATATGTCAAAGCATTGCCGTCGCGGTCTGTGTCAATGGTCTCATTCAGCGAGATCTCCTGAGCCACCTTCTTTTGGGATCGGAAATACATAAGAATTTCATTCTGTATGCATTTTGCGGCGTATGTAGCAAATCTTGCGCCGTTATCAATGTTAAACGAATCCACCGACTTGATAAGCCCTATTGTTCCGATAGAAACCAGATCCTCCTCCGCCGGATGCGATGAATAGTACTTTCTTACAATATGCGCAACAAGGCGGAGATTATGCTCGATCAGCTTTTCTCTTGCCTTCATATCACCGTTTAATTTAGCAAGTCGAAAATATTTTTCCTCTTCCTCTCTCGACAGCGGTGGCGGAAAATTATTGCCTCCGTTTGAGGACAGCAATGCTGCAAAATATCCCGCGAGGGCAGATAAAATCAGTTCAAGCATAAGTATTTCTCCCGGTTGTGTGATTCTATCAACCATTATATGCCGGATGCTTCTGATGGATAACAGCGAATTTCCATTAAATACCACGCTTAAACAGTTATTCCATGGGCACAATATAAACGGAGATAATGAAAGGAGCTAAATCATTTATGCTTGATAGAATCTCTCTTATACTTGTGGTGATCGGCGCCCTCAACTGGGGATCTGTCGGTCTGTTCAAATTCGACCTCGTGTCATGGATCTGCGGCGGTCAGGGATCCATCGTAGCCCGTATCATCTACACTCTTGTGGCTCTTGCGGGTATCTGGTGTATTTCTCTCATCTTCAGACCCCGTGTCAGCGAATACGACCGCACATGAGAATAAGAAAAACTGCAGCACACCATCTTCGGTATGTTGCAGTTTTTTGTTTACTTTAGAATCTACTTAAGTGAATCGAATATTGCGTCAAGCTCTGTTTCGGTTACAGAATCCTGTCTGAATCTGAGCATAAGCTGATTACCGAATAAATTCACAAGAACATTGTAATGAGTACCGCTTTCTCTGATAAACTGAGATCTCTTATATCCTCTATAAGAATTATTTGTACAAATGCTTGAGGTGTATGTCAGAAGCTCTCTCACTGTATCATATTCGTTGATAAAGTGAGTTTCACCTGATGTAGCATCGACTATCGCGGAAGCGGTGATATTGTTCATGATAAAGTCAAGCACATCTTCCTCGCTGTCAAAGGACAAAAATGCCGCGGTTTCATAAGCTATTTTATCTTCACCTGTCGGATAACCTATCTGAGTCAGCTCACCGAGTATGTTGAGTATCTCGATATCACAGGAGAATACAGGATAGCTGACGTTCTCATAGTAGCTTGTGGCTGCATTCTTTGACGACTTATACTCAATCGTAATAGCTCCAAGGTATATGTGGTCATCGTTTGTTTCATGCTTCAGCACACAAGCAGAGATGAGCTTATCAATCGTGTCCTCAACGAGATCAGAGTTGTTACTTACGGAAAAATGCGCTCCTCTTCCAAGGATATCAAAGTCTAAGTAAGTTACCTCTTTGTCTCCTATCCTGCCGGGCAGATCATACTGTACGAGGTACTCTTCTGTCCTTGATATATATTCCCATCCCGCGCTGTTGACATCGAAGTTTCTCGATTTAGCTACGGGTATGCCAAAGAAAGGCTTTTGAACCTTTGTAGTGTACCAGGTCGTAGCTGTACTTGATGATCCGTTTGCGGCGTAAAGCTCCTTGGTGCTCTCTATAACATCCTCGGGGCTCATCACTAACTCAGACGACTCATGATAATATCCGTACTCATCGTAGTAGCCGTATTTCTCACTGTTATCATAGGTATAGTACGGGAAGCTTGTCATCAGTTTCTCCATCTCTTCAATATCGTCGGAGTAGATATATCTGACTGTGGGCAAAGTGTTGGAGACATATTTTGAGAAGCCTTCGATAGCCTCTATATCTTCCCGGTCGGTGTACTCGAGAGTGTAGTTATCAACTATCAGCTCAATCGAACGTGTATACCAGGTCGGGTAAGGCAAACCGATCAGTCCAGTTACGTTAAGTGGTACTAAAATGATGAAAACGATCGTCGCAAGAAGGAATATAAAGAACTTCTTCATGTTCTTGAACATTGCCCTGGTCGAGCGATACATTATTGCATTCATCAGCATAAGTGCAACGACCGCGCCAAATACAGCACCGAAGAACATGGTAACGTAGCTTTCGTCTCCCATGTAGTAGAACAGCAGTGCACCAAGATGAGCTGCGGCAAAGATCACTGCGTACTTTACAAAGGCAAACATCGGTTTCCAAACAACGGTTGTGCCGGACAGCTCGCTCTTTCTGTACTTATGAAGAAGCATTGCTCCCACGTACATAGCAGCTGACATTATGAGCGGGAATCCGCATGTCAGTTTTGCTGTCGAATACATCTCAACGATCGAGTTGATCGCTCTTACAAGAGGAGAAATGAACATATAAGCTTCCGTGCTTGTATAATAGCTTATTTCAAGTTCCGTGTTTATATCAAGCATGTAGATAATAAGCGTATACATCACAATAGGCCAGAACAGAAGGAAGAGCGTCATGATCAGCTTCATTGCTGTCGTACCTGTCAGGCCGCCTGCAAGAAGAATTACCGTGTAGATAAACAGGAACAGTACGATTGACGTAAACCACGCTCTTATATACAGTCCACCCATAGCAAGTGCAGAATCAAAGGAAAAGGCGAACATTAAGAACGATATCGCATATCCTGCTGTAATAGAGAGCAGAAAATACACCATTGGGATAGTTGTCTCTGTTACAAACATACTCTCGCGCTTTATGGGGAAGCTGTGATAGCATCCGACGCTTTTCTTCGAGTTTACATATGACATTGCAGTCATGCCTGATATAAATGCAAGTCCTGCGCCAACAAGTATTCCGATTACCGAAACTTCAGACATTCTTGAGTGGACTCTCGTCTCAATCTTCTCAGCCGTGATTGTCTCAAGTGAACCGGGATAGTCGTATCTTGCGACATAGTCATTTATGTTATCTATTGAGATGTATGAAGCAAGAAGCATAATGAACAGTGTGAGTATGATGAACAGCGCACAAAGCTGCCAATTTTGCTTCATCGAAAAGCGATAGTACGGAAGAGTTGTATATTTTTTCTTATCAGCCGAGTTTTTCGCTAAAGTCATAGCCTCTTTCCTC
>JAGBGV010000119.1 GCA_017935805.1 Clostridia bacterium
CCATGCTCATAAATCGTGCGAAAAATGACGGTGCTTCGGTGATCATCGTAGGTCACGTCAATAAGGAAGGCGGTATCGCAGGTCCTAAAGTGCTCGAGCACATGGTGGACGCTGTTATCTACTTTGAAGGAGACCGCCGCCAGCCTCACAGAATCGTCCGCGCTATAAAGAACCGTTTTGGCTCAACAAATGAAATCGGCGTGTTTGAAATGTGCGAAAATGGCCTTGAGGAAGTGGCAAACCCCTCCGCTATGCTTCTCGAAGGACGTCCGACAGGAGTAAGCGGAAGCTGTGCCGTGTGTATCATGGAAGGCAGCCGCCCGCTTATTGCGGAGATACAGGCCCTTGTCACACCCACAGTATTCCCCTCTCCTCGCCGCACCTCAAACGGCATCGACTACAACAGAATGTGTCTGCTTCTGGCGGTGCTTGAAAAAAGACTTGGACTCCGTTTTTCCTCCTGCGACGTGTATCTGAACGTCATTGGGGGACTTCGCCTGGACGAGCCTGCAATTGACGCGGCGGCTTGTCTCGCGATGATCTCATCTATCCGCGACATTCCCGTACCCGATGATGTTATCGCATTCGGTGAGCTTGGTCTGTCCGGCGAATTCCGTTCTGTCGCATCCATAGAACAGCGTGTAAACGAAGCGTTCCGACTGGGATTTACCAAAATTGCCCTGCCGAAGCGCTCTATTCCGAGAAACAGCGAATCACTGAAGGATTCAGGTGTCGAGCTCATTCCGCTTTCGGGAATTTATGACGCTCTCCTGCTGCTCAAGGGTAAGGAATAATCGCCATTTACCACCGTTCATTTTGTCGCTGATTGGTTGACAAAGAACGGCAGATATGATAAAATCTTGTTAATAACCGAGCTTTCGGTTACATAAATATGTTGAAAAATTGCGGACTCCGCTAAACTTCACGAAAGGAATCTCGATATGAAGTATATTGAAAAACTCAACGCTCTCAACGCACGCCGTCACGAGAGCAAGTGGGCAGAGAGAATTGCTTCTCAGCTTACTTATCTTGATGCTATTTCCAAGCACAAGGACAATATGTACAACGACAGAATCGAAGCTGCCGTTGATTACATTCTCGGCGTAGCAAATGAGGAAGGCGTTATCACAAAGGCAACCTGCCTTGCAGCTGAGGAAATGCTCTCCGACCTGTCTCCCGTTGCAAAGAGCTTCAAGGAGCTTTTCGTAGGTCACGCACACATCGACATGAACTGGATGTGGGCTTACAACGAAACTGCAGGTCTTACAGTTGATACATTCCGCACAATGCTCGATATCATGAACGAGCATCCCGACTTCACATTCGGTCAGTCACAGGCATCCACATACGAGATTATCGAAAAGTTCTGCCCTGAGATGCTTCCCGAGCTTAAGCAGCGCATTAAAGAAGGCCGTTGGATCGTTACTGCCGCTGAATGGGTAGAGCCCGACAAGAACATGCCTGACGGCGAGTCACAGACACGTCAGATCCTTCAGGCAAAGAAGTATCTCTGCGATCTTCTTGATCTCACTCCCGACTATTTCGACCTTGACTTCGTTCCCGATACATTCGGTCATAACGCTAATGTTCCCACAATTCTTGCAAACGCAGGTATTAAGTATATGTACCACTGGAGATGCGGCGAGCAGAACCCCAGAGTTTACTACTATGTTGCTCCCTCCGGCAAGAAGGTACTCACATATCGCGAATTCGTATGCTACCTCGGCAACATTGCTCCTGAGAAGTTCGAGATGGTTCCCGAGTTCTGGGCACAGACAGGTCTTGACACTTACCTCTGCGTTTACGGTGTTGGTGACCACGGTGGCGGACCTACAAGACGCGACATCGAGCGCATCCTTGAATACAAGTCATGGCCTCTCACACCAACAATTGAATTCGGTACATACAAGCAGTTCTTTGAGTACGTTGAAAACTGCGGCGTAGAGATTCCCGAGGTTCACGATGAACTCAACTTCATCTTCCCCGGCTGCTACACATCACAGTCCAGAATCAAGATGGCTAACCGTGTAGGTGAAGCGCGCATCAATGAAACAGAAGAGCTCTCTGCAGCCGCTTCTATTCTTGCAGGCGCAACAAGATCTCCCAATCATCTCGACACAGCTTGGAGAAACATCCTCTTCAACCACTTCCACGACATTCTTCCCGGCTCCGGTATCCTTGAAACTCGCGAGCACGCACTCGGTAAGTTCCAGGAAACTCTCGCTTACACAAACGTTTACGCAAACTACTCCATGCGCAAGATCGCAGCAGCCATCGACACCACATCCATTCCCTTCATTGAGGAGAGCGGTTCAAGAGCTGAGGGTGCCGGCGTTGGTTACGGTCAGTCCTTCATGACAGGTTGGGGCTTTCCCGTTTGCGAAAGAGGTAACGGTCCCGTTCGTGCTATCCATGTATTCAATACAACCGGATATGACCGTGACGAGTACACCCCCGTTATCGTTTGGAACTACGAGCAGGATAAGGGCAGAGTTGCATTCTACGACGTAGACGGCAACAAGCTTGACTTCTGTATTGAAAAACTTGCATACGGCTGGTCCGGCTTCTGGGGTCACTCCTACGGTATCTACCGCGTAAAGGTTAAGGTTCCCGCGCTCGGTTATACCACTATCGTAATGAAGCCCGACTATAATGATGACGAGCATCTCAACTTCAACAGCGGTCTTTACACAAGAAGCAATGAAGATCCTATCTCCGATTCTCCTATCGTTCTCGAAAACGAGTACATCCGCGTAACATTCGACCGCATGACAGCCGAGATCACAGAGCTCTACGACAAGACCACTGGCGAGACTCTCATTGACAAGCCCTCCGGTTATCTCCGTCTGCTCCTTGAAAACGGCAACATGGGCATGGCTGCTTGGAAGATGGGCAACATCACAAAGGAGATCAACCTCCACAGAGATGCACAGATCCGCGTAATGGGCTCCTCCGGCGGCGTAAATGCTAACATTGACTTCCAGATCAAGTACGAAGACACCAGTATCGAGGTTAAGGCTTACCTCCGTCCGGGCAGCAAGGTTATCGAATACGATCTCCACACATATTGGAGACTGGAAGCTCCCGACAACCACGATGTAATTCCTCAGCTCAGCTTCGCAGTTCCCGTGTCCTACAAGCGCACAGGCAACTGCATCTACGATATTCCTTATGCAACTATCGCAAGAAAAGAAGCGGCTCACGATGTTCCTGCGCTCAGCTTCCTTGGTATCGAATCCGAGGGCAAGAACTCTATCGGTCTCGTAACAGACAACAAGTACGGCTTCCGTTGCTACAACGGTGAGGGTTCAATCGACCTGCTCCGCGCTACATTCGATCCGGATCCTTGCGCTGAATACGGTCACAACTACATGAAGTTCGGTATCATGGTTGCTCCCATTGACGAGATGAAGAAGCACGCTACCATCTTCAACCACGTTCTGCCAATCACATTCGGCACACTCCACGGCGGCACACTTCCTCTCGAAGGTAAGGCAGTGGACGTACAGGGTGACGTTGTTGTATCCTGCGTGAAGAACTCCGAAAACGGACGCGGCACAGCAGTTCGTGTTTACGACATTACAGGCAACGATCAGCCTGCTACTATCAAGCTGAATGCTGATGTGAAGACAGCTTACCTCACAGACAGCCTTGAGAACGTGATCGCACCTCTCGATCTTGAAGATGGCGCTGTAAAGATCACAGTTCCTGCTCGCGACTTTGTAACTGTTGTATTTGAATAATCCTAAAAAATCAAAAAGGCACACAACCGAAAGGAAGTGTGTCTTTTTTTGTTATTTAGAGTTCTACCATTTTTGTCGCAATCTTTTCGCAGAATACTCTGTCATGCTCGACAAACAGGATAGTCGGCTCGAATTTCAGCAGAAGCTCCTCAATTTGCATACGCGAAATGACATCAATATAATTCATCGGCTCATCCCATATGCATAGGTGCGCTCTTTCCGAAAGACTGCGAGCAATGAGCACCTTTTTCTTCTGTCCTCCGCTGAAATCCCGCATATCCTTTTCGAATTGCACTCGTGAAAAATCCAACTTGCGTAGTATTGCCTTGAATAAGCTCTCATCTATACCGCACTGCGCTGCGTAATCACTCAAGTTGCCTGACAAATGCGAGGTTCCTTGCGAAACATATGATATTTTGATTTGGCTGCCACGAAATATTTCGCCTGTATACGAAATATTTTCTCCGCAGATCAATTTCAAAACACTTGATTTCCCAGAGCCGTTTTTGCCAAGCAGTGCAACACGATCTCCGACACTCACTTCAAATGAGACATTGCTGCAGACCGTTTCACTGCCGTATGATACAGCTACGTCGCGCAAGGTAAGCAATCTGCGCGTATGATACGAAAGCTGCGTGATTTTTAATTCTGATGAGTGTTCTATATTTTTGAGTAGCTTTGATTTTTCCTCAATAGCATTCTGTTGTCTCGTCTCGATCGCTTTTGAGCGCGCCATCATTTTTGCTGCTTTGTGACCGATATACCCTCTGTCAAATGCATGCTCTCCTATCTTTGAGGATTCAACTTTGTCCGACCATTCGGCTTTTTCACGCGCTGTTTCCTTCAGGCGTTTGATCTCTTTTTTCAGTTTATCATTTTCCGCAAGTTCGAAGTTGTCCTGACGTTCCTTATTTATCAGCCAAGAAGAAAAATCTCCTCGCTGTACTTCAATATTGGTTTTATTGATTGACAGAATATGATCCACACACCCGTCAAGGAACGCCCGATCATGCGAGACCAAAATGAAGCCTTTCTTGGAGTTCAAGTATCGACTGACAAGCTCTCGTCCTTTTGCATCAAGGTGATTCGTCGGCTCATCTATCAAGAGAAAACTGTTTTCCCGGAGAAACATCGCGGCAAGAAGCACCTTGGTCTGTTCCCCGTTTGAAAGGGTTTCAAATGGGCGGTACAGCACTTCTTCATCGATCTCAAGCACTGCCAATTCTCGTTGAAGCCGCCAATATTCCATCTCCATACAGATCTCCTCAAGTATATCGATGGTGGTGACAGATTGATCTGATACAGGATAAGGAAAATACTCAAATTCAACTGATGCTGATATATTACCCCTGTACTCATGTTTACCCATCAGCAAGTTCAGAAATGTGGTCTTTCCTCTGCCGTTTCTTCCTGTAAATCCCAATTTCCAATCTGTGTCTATCTGAAAACTGACATTTTCAAAGATATTGTCATAAGTTCCGTCATAGGCGAATGTAAGGTTAGAAATATTAATTAATGACATAAAAACACCGTGCCTTTCAAATAAAAAATCGACTGCAAGAAAGCCCTTTCTGCAGCCGAAAAACACAGCGTTCCAATAAGCCGAAATCGTCTGTATCAAATGAAAAGGTATTGCACTTTCTTGCATATCGGCACGACAAACAAAGCGGTATCAACCTCCGCTGATTTTATTTTCTTGTCATGCCATATAGTTTCAGCAAGAAACAGTGCGCATCTTTTCACCTCAAATCCGTTATATCTGCTCTAATTATAACACAGCATCGCTGAAATTACAATACTAAGGGGCGAATTTATCTTTTCCCACGCAAAAATTTATCCGCCAGCGTCAGTACTTCTTTTGACCGTTCAAATTGCAGTTTTTCATACGCTTCTTCATAAGGCAGGAGATATATTTCTTCAAGCTCGCCCTCCTGTGGCATTGGCGTTCCGGCTGATAATTCTCCAAGGAAATACACAACGTCCTTTGTAATCTTTTCTCCGTTATCAAGGCTGAAGGAATAGTTGTCGCACTCACGGAATCCACCCACAAGAGTCACATCAAGCCCTGTTTCCTCCTTGATCTCGCGGATGGCGGTTTCTTCCTCAGTTTCACCGCTTTCCATGTGCCCCTTCGGGAAGCAACAAATACCGTTGGTCTGCTTGATTATCACATATTTAATAATTCCGTCTTCTCTTGTGAAAACAACGCCCCCACATGATTTTTCTTTTTTCATGCTTCGACCTCCTTCTCATCAATAGCCGCGAACAACCTGTCAAGATAATCAAATGGAACAAGCTCACCGGAATTATACATCCGATATATCTCATCTCGTGTTGCGTACATTGCATCAACAGTCTCACCGGGCTGAAGCACTACCTCGGACAGCAAGTGATCCTCTCGAAACAGCCATATATCACAGAAATTGTCCGCACATCCGTGATACAGCATTACTTCACCCTTTTGCGGATCAAGGGTCAAGCCTGTTTCTTCTTTCATCTCGCGGAGTGCGGCTGTTAGGCTGTCATCCCCCGCAAGAGCAGATCCGCCTGTGCACTCCCACATTCCCGGGAAGCCCTTTGTCATAGCGCGCTTTGTAAGCAAAAACTCACCGCGGCTGTTCATCAGCCAAATATGCACCACAAGATGATAGTCACCTTTCAGCATCATATCCCCTCTGCGGTGAAGTCGGCCTGTCTTTTGGCGATTTTCGTCATACACATCCCACAGCTCGTCTGCGTTGGTTGTTGTGCATAAATGTCCTTGAACTCGCCAGAAGTGATCGGTTTGTATATCAGGATAAGTGAGTTCTTTTGGCAATGAGTCAAAGAGACGTGTTTCCTCCATTTCCCACTCTGCAGGCGGGGTGCCGGTCTTCTTCACCTCTGCAAAGTACAGCATACCGTAGGTGATCTCTTCCCCTCTGACTACGCCATACACGTTAACTCTTGTGAGCACAGCGTCAGTTATTCCCGTCTCCTCGAAAAGCTCACGGCGTGCGGTATCGTCTATCGCCTCGCCTTCTTCTCTGTGGCCGCCGGGTATTTCCCAAGTGTCAAAGCCTCGCTTGCGGGCGAAAACAAACTTGCCCTCATACCTCGGCACGATGACCGCGTACTTGAGCAGGCTGTCCTCAACCTCATCAGGCAGCTTGAATATTACTTTTATCATTTTTCTGTTTCCTTGTGATCTTAATACGCTTATTATACCACACTTTCCCTCTCCATGCAACAAAAAACCGCCTCGTTTGAGACGGTTCTTTAGTTTTCACGTTATTCTTTTTTAGAATTACTTTGCAGCTGTTACAGCTGTGATGTGAGTGTTAACATCGATGTACCAGTAAATGAAGCCTGTTACGTCAACAACGTCGCCTTCTTTGAGAGCAGATACTGCAGCGTATACTTCTGTTTCGGGACCAGTGAGGTATCTTTCAACGCAGAAGCTGTAATCAGCGCCATCCTTTGTGAATGTAACGTAGATATCATCACCGGGTTCGCCGTTCTTGAACTCGATAGCCTTAACGGTCATGCCCTTGAAGATAGCAAGTTCGTTCTGGTGCTTGATGAGCTCATCTGTGCCAAGCCATGCTGTAGCATCAACGGGCTCTGCAATGTATGTCTTGCCGTCGTTAACAAATTCGAATGTAGCGTCGAGGATCTCAACTTCACCCTGATATTCGCCCTTGTAACCGGTGATCTTGATCTTTGTACCGGGAACAAGCTTAGCAGCATCTTCTTCTGTGCAAGCCATGTTGTATGCGAAATATGCGCCGTCCTTATCCTGAGTGTAAGCAACGATCTGGTTGTCCCACCAAGACTGTGTAGCCTGAACGTATGTCTCAACAATAACCTTTGTGTCAAGTTCAGCAGCAGCGTATTCAGCATAAGTCATAACGCCTTCGCTCTTTACATCGGGAGTCTCGGGAGCGTCTGTTTCTGCAGGTTCCTTATCGCAAGCAACGAGTGCCATAGCAGAAAGAGCCATAACGAGAACGAGCATCATAGAAATAATCTTCTTCATTTTTGTTTTCTCCTTTTGGTTTTTGGATTTAACGGATTAACGTGTTACCAATAATTATACTCAATTTTCTGAATAAGTCAATGTATAATCGCACTATTTTTTGCGCTTTTTTAGTAAATTAACTACTACATAAATAACAATTATCACCCAAGCCGCGCAAAGTGCCGATATAAGCACCACCGAAGCTATCGGCATCTTTCCAAGCTCTGCCTTTTGTCCCACAGTACTTGCACCAAGCTGATCCAGTCTGTGGAGAGCGTTTATGTCATGGAACAGCTCCTCCATGTACCCTTCGTCCACAGTTTCCTTACGTCTCATGGACTTGGTAACATTTTCAATAAGCTGCCCTGCCGCATCTCTGAGGGAAGCCGAGCCGTTGAATACGGGGGTGACGAATGTGTTGTCAAGATTGTCAATGAGTATCTGCTTTGCAGCAAGCTTAACGAAATAGTGTTCATCGTCATCTTCGCCAATTCTCGCCATGTAGTCCACAAATTCGTCAGACTCAAGGAATTTTGTGGTAACGGGAAGATATCCCTCGGTGTCGGAGTAGCCGAACTGAACATCGTTTGTGAGCATGAACTGGGTAAACAACCACGATGCAAGCACCTCCTGTGGATCGTCCTTATTGAAGATGCAAATTGACGGTCCCTGGGAGATCATCTTCGGGTTCGCGGTATCAAACTGCGGTATCATCATAACCTCTGTCTCAAACTCAACGATAGAGGTCTCGTGAATGTCATTGTTCGGAGCATCAGAGCCCATCCATGTTGCTCCTGCTGTTGAGTCAATAGCAAAGAGGCACTGACCGGCGTTGAGGAAGTTGCCGGGATAACTGGAGATCTTGAAGGTAGAAAACGCTCTTGTTCCCGCGTGAGTCGATATTTCAAACAGCAGATCCTTTGTGGTGTCGTTGAAGATAAGGATCTCACCTTCATCTGTAGAATATCCTGCGCCAAGCTGACGAAGCATGGAGATCATCATGTTATCAGTAGACTTGTAGATAAACGGGATCATGACTTCCTGACCGTTTACCTTGTACTTGCCGTCCTCGTCCTTCTCCATTGCCGCTTCTGCTACCTCCCAAACGAAATCCCATGTGAGCACATCAGGGAGAGTGTAGCCGAGCCGTTCAACGTATGTTTTATTTACATAGCAAGCCTCTGTTGATCTCATATACGGAAGCGCATAATAGCTGCCGTCAATGATGCATTCTTCAAGGAATTTCGGCACGATCTCATCCTTTGTGGGTCCGTCAAACTTTACTTCGGAACCGCCAAGTCCGTATTTTTCGTCAGTCAACAGCTCGTCAAGAGGTACTACAGTATTCGTGCCTGTTTTGTAAGTTGCGATGTGGTCGGGATAAGTGATACACACATTCGGTGTGGTATTTGTCGCGATGTTTGTAATAACGTCGTTGTAAATTCTGCTGTAATCTGTGTAAAGACGCATATTCACCTTAATGTTAGGATACAGCGCCTCAAAATCTGCGATCGCCTTATCATAAACCGCCACCTGCTTAAGGTTAGTGTCGTTCTTTGCCCAGAAGGTTATCTCGTATGTACGGGATGTGTCAAACTCCTCAGGCACCACAAAGGGATCCAGACCCGTTGATCCATGGCAGGACATAAGGGGAAGAGCAACTGCCAAGCATACAAGCAATACGGATAATAATCTTTTCATCCTTTTGTACCTCCTCTCGCAACGCCCTCCATGATCTTGTTACGGAAAATAAGGAACAGTACGATCAGCGGCACGGAAATTACAACAACCGCCGCCATCATTGCGGGAATGTTTTCTCGGCCGAAGCCGTTTTCCCTAATCTCCTGGATACCGTTTGACACAAGGAAGTATGCCTGATCGTCAGTGATAAGTCGCGGCCAAACGTAAGAGTTCCAGCACTCGATGACCTTGAGAATGATTATCGTTACGATAGTCGGTTTGCATATGGGGATCATCACACGCATGAGATACTTGAAATCCGATGTTCCGTCCACCTTTGCGGCGTAGTACAGCTCATCTGATATCTGTGAGAAATTCTCCTTCAGCAGGTACAGGTAGAACACCGACATTACTGAAGGCAGGATAAGTCCTGCAAATGAGTTTCTCAATTCAAGATTGGTGATCGTCGTGAAGTTGGTTATAATAACCAGCTCGTTCGGGATCATCATCAGGGCGAGGAACAAGGTGAAAAGGAGATTCTTTCCCCTGAATTCAAGTCTTGAGAAAGCGAACGCCGCCGGAATGATCACTATCATCATAATAGCGGTGGTAGCGAGTGTGAATATCAAGGTGTTCAGAAAGTATTTCGCCAGAGGAACCGCGGAGAACGCCTTGACGTAGTTTTCAAATGTGGGGGAAAGTGTGATAAACTGTGGGATCCTCTCGCCGTTGTAGGACGCGTAGCTCTTGAACGAGGTAAGGAGCATCCAATAGAAGGGGAACA
>JAGBGV010000120.1 GCA_017935805.1 Clostridia bacterium
ACAGCATTCGGTACCCAGGAGCTCTTATCAAGATTCACATAGTCAAGCTTATGCACATCGTAAAGCTTTCCGTCAAGTGCCGCGTCCCTCATATTGGGAACAAGGTCATAGATAAGATTAAAGTCCACCTGGCCCGACTGCATTCGTACAGATGCTTCCTCCATAGGAGAATTGCATCTCTCGGACGTAATGGTCACGTTATACTTATCCTCAACGAGATCGTTACGTTTCCTTACAGCCTCACCGACAGCATCACCCGTAAAGCCTTCGCTCCAAATATACTCAAAATAATACTCGTTTACCCCGGTGGTGCGGTAGAGTGTCTTAAAATCCGCACCGCCAAAATCCTCTTCCTCAAAAACCTGTTCATGGGGTGACAACGTTTCGGTTCCACTCGTCATCATGTCACTTTGAACGGTACCCGAAGCGGTGGTACCGCCGTCGTTTCCGTCTTCTTTTGCGCAGGCAGCAAGTACGCCCATGCATACCGCCCCCGCAAGAAGAAGTGCCATAAGTTTTTTAAGCATTATTATTCTCCTTTCTTATTGAGAGGATATTACAACATGATTATATATCGAGCCAATGATTTTTCAAGTACTTTAAGCATAAAACTCACCGAAGGGAGTTTTATATTAAGCTTTATCCGATGCTTTTGATAGTATCGATCACGTCATCCATTTCCTGTTGTGCCTGTTCGCCATATTTCTGTATCATACTCGGCACAAGGCTACCCGTAAAGATCTTACTTCTTAATGAACTATAATTAAGCGAACTCCACATATAAATATCCGCCCAGTCATACCTGACACGGTCTCTTATAATATCAAGCATAGCAAAATCTCTTGTATCCTGAACACGTTTGTTCTGGATAACAGTCTCATAGTACGCGGGAAGGAGAAGTCTCTCGGATTCGTACGCCATATAATCAAGCACCATAGCAGTCATATCTGGGTCAGCTACAGATGCAGGAATACTGAACATAGGTGCGCAGCCGTCAACCCCTGTAACAAAATCATCACCGGCACTTTTTACGGGAACAGGTACAATACCGTAGTCACTCTTCATTTCCGTAAATTCCTTGGTCATATCGAGTGCACCGCTAAGGAAAAGAGCATGGTCTTCACCGAAATAAAGGAATCTTGCAGCGATAAAATGAGAGGGGAATTTAGAGATATCGGCATCATAGGCATACTCCATAATGTCAACACTTTCTACGTTATCACACTTAGCCTTATATTTATTGTATGCTGCGATCATACTCTCGGTATATGTGATAACCTTGTACTCACCGCCAACTGTCTCCCACATGGGCTCATCACAAACGCCCATGAGAATGTTCTCTCCGTCAATTCCGCCGTATACATCCTCAAGGCCCATAACACCATCGTCGTTCACGTCGCGTTCCGCCTTTGACATCTTGTCAAGAAGTACATCGTATGTCCAGTTACCTGCGGCTATATCCTCATAAGGATATGTTATATCATACTCATCCATGAGATTTTTGTTGAAGAAATAGCATCCTGCCCATGATATGGAGTTCATAGAGATCATGTTTGTAAACACAAACATTCTGTCGGCAACGGTATATCCCTCTACCGCATTTGGTACCCAATAGCTCTTATCAAGATTCACGTAATCGAGCTCATGTACATCGCAAAACATTCCGTCAAGCGCAAGACCGGTTTGTCGTATACCCCACTCGTAAATGAGGTTGAAATCGACCTGTCCTGCCTGAATCCTGGCGTTAGCCTCGGCTGCAGGGCTGCATTCCTCGGCTGTTACAACTACGTTGTACTTGTCCTCAACAAGCTGGTTACGCTCTTTTACAGCGTCACCTATAGCATCGCCTGTAAAGGATTCGCTCCAGATGTAACGGTCGTGGAAGTCAGTTGCCATATCACCGTAGTGAAGGATATTGAACTCTTTACCACCGAAATCTCCCGATTCAAACTGCGAGCCCGAGGGCTCATCGGGGTATGAGTCACCGTTCGCAAGCTCAGACTCTGCCAATGTTCCCGTAGTCTTATCAGTTCCTGTACCGTTTTCTTTCTTCTCGTCGTCATCATCTTCTTCATAACCGGAATCCACATCCTCAATGCACGCCGTAAGCGTACTGAGACAAAATATTCCCGCAAGAAGAAGCGCAAGGAATTTCTTTAACATAAGCAGCCCCCCTTTAGGATAAATTATATTACGCTTTTATTATACAATACGTCCATGCGATTTTCAAGTATTTTGTATATTTTTGCCAAAATGCATAAAAGTGCTCCGGTTCTGTCGTTTTGTCAGTTACAAATAAAAAGACACCCATCGGGTGTAATTACCGGACTTTGAACCGCCGTCGACGTGTTCATTTTCCTAAGTCAAGCTTCTGCCTATTCGTCGACGCCCGCATTTTTGCTTCGCAAAAAGCGCTCCGGTTCTGTCGTTTTGTCAGTTTAAAAAAGATAGGGTACCCGATGGGTACCCTATCTTTTTGGAGCTGGTAGCCGGACTTGAACCGGCGGCCTGCTGATTACGAATCAGCTGCTCTACC
>JAGBGV010000121.1 GCA_017935805.1 Clostridia bacterium
CCTGAATAAGCACGGTTTTACCAACGCCCGCGCCGCCGAACAGACCTACCTTACCACCCTTGGTATACGGACAGATCAAGTCGATAACCTTGATGCCTGTTTCAAGGATCTCTGTTTCAACTGACTGCTCCTCATATGAGGGGGCGGGTCTGTGGATCTCCCACTTTTCCTCGGTATCGGGAGCCTCTATCTCGTCAATGGGGTCACCCAACACGTTGAATATTCTGCCCAGTGTTTTTTCGCCTACGGGAACCTTGATTCCGGACCCCGTGTCCACTGCATCGGTCCCGCGGACAAGACCGTCAGTAGAGCTCATTGCGATGCATCGAACAAGATTGTCGCCAACATGTCCGGACACCTCTGCAACGATACGTCTGCCGCCGTGCTCTATCTCTATAGAGTTCAGAATATCGGGCATTTCCCCGTCGTCAAATCTAACGTCGATAACAGGACCTATGACCTGTACGACCTTGCCGATATGTTTGCTGTTTGACATTATTTCATCTCCGAAAAACTGATTTTTTGGATATCTCTATTGTTATGCGTTTGCGCCTGCCACGATCTCCGTGATCTCCTGAGTGATCGCACCCTGGCGTGCTCTGTTGTAATTGAGGTTAAGCTCATCCAGCATTTCGTCTGCATTCTTTGTGGCTGTATCCATTGCAGAACGTCTTGCCGCAAGCTCCGACGCATATGCCTCTGCAACCGATGTGGAAAGAATGCCCGAAATATATTCCGGAATCAGTGCAGCGAGCACCTCCTCCGCGCTCGGCTCATACTCAATGACAGCCTTCGAATCCTTCACGTTTCTGCTTGAAGCCAGATCCTTCAGAGGTAAAAGACGTATGAGTTCCGGACTTTGAGACAGCATGGACTCAAATTTCGTGGAGATCAGACATACCGCACTGATCTTGCCGCTATCATACATATCTTTAACCATATTCGCCGCCTTTGCGGAATTCTGACCGTTAAAACCCTCAACGGATATAAACTCATCTGTAACAAGGTTGAACATCTTGCGGTTTCTGTAATAATCCACAGAACGCTTGCCAATGGGGAGAATGTAGTCACCCTCGTTCAGCATAGTCATGGCAGAGCGGAAGATATTGTTATTGTATCCCCCAGCAAGACCTCGGTCTCCCGCCACGATAATGTACAGGGTAGGCAGACTCCGGCTTCTTTGCTTTGCGTACATGCTGTCCTCAGACGCAAGTCCGGCAAACGCATCAAGTATCACCCGCTTGTAAAAACGGGAACGCTCCATTCGCTCGCTTGCTTTTTTGATCTTTGAGGATGCCACAAGCTCCATGGCTTTGGTGATATGTCTGGTGGAGTCCACGCTCTTTATACGGGCGCGAATTGCTTTAATATTTGCTCCCATAGCAGTTCACCAACTTACGCTTCACTTGACGGCAGGATACCGTACACTTCAATTTTGAACTTTTCGACGAATCGAGCTATAGCCTCACCCATCAGGCGGTCATCTTCCTCATTCAGCACGCCTGTATCAGCGATACGTTTCATGAGCTCATCATGATTATTACGCAGGAAGGAGTAAAGATCTTCCTCATATTTTCTGATATCAGCAATCTTTATGTCGTTCAGATATCCCTTCGTAGCCGCGTAAATGATCGCTACCTGATATTCAACGGGAACGGGGGCGTTCTTGTCCTGCTTCAGTATCTCAACGATTCTCTCACCGAGAGCAAGTCGCGCCTTTGTATCTGCGTCAAGGTCGGAGCCGAACTGTGCAAACGCCTGCAGCTCGCGATACTGTGAATAAAGAAGCTTCAGAGTACCCGCAACCTTTTTCATTGCCTTTATCTGTGCCGCGCCGCCTACACGGGATACAGAAATACCCGGGTTTACAGCGGGAATAACACCGGAATGGTACAGCTCCGTTTCAAGGAAGATCTGACCGTCGGTGATGGAAATTACGTTTGTGGGAATGTAAGCGGACACGTCGCCTGCTTGTGTTTCGATAATAGGCAAAGCGGTAATTGAGCCTCCGCCGTATTCTGGAGCAACTCTTGCGGCTCTTTCAAGAAGACGTGAGTGCAGGTAGAATACGTCACCGGGATATGCTTCACGTCCCGGAGGTCTGCGGATAAGCAGTGACATTGCACGGTATGCGACCGCGTGCTTTGAGAGGTCGTCGTAAACGATGAGCACGTCCTTGCCCTGCTCCATGAAATATTCAGCGATGGCACATCCCGAATACGGAGCGATATACTGCAGTGGTGCACCCTCGGATGCAGAAGCGGACACGATAACTGTGTATCTGTCAGCGCCTGCCTTGCGAATAGTCTCCGCAATATTTGCAACAGTGGAGTTCTTCTGCCCGATAGCAACGTAGATGCAGATAACACCGGTGTTCTGCTGATTGAGAATGGTGTCAAGTGCAATGGTGGTCTTACCTGTCTGACGGTCGCCAACGATAAGCTCACGCTGACCTCGGCCGATAGGAATCATAGAGTCAATAGCCTTGATGCCTGTTTGAAGAGGCACGCTAACGCTCTTTCTCTTGATGATTCCGGGGGCTTCACGCTCGATAGGACGAGTTTCCGTGCAGCCTGTCGGTCCTTTTCCGTCAATAGGCTGACCGAGAGCATTAACTATTCTGCCGATCATGCCCTCTCCTACGGGAACAGACACAACGTTACCTGTACGCTTTACACGAGTGCCTTCCTTGATCTCCTCGTCGCTGTCAAGCATAACGATAGAGACAGTATTCTCCTCCAGGTTCATCGCCATACCGTACTGTCCGCCCTCGAACTGCACAAGCTCATTCGCCATGCAATTGTCAAGTCCGAACGCACGAACAATGCCATCCCCTGCGGTAATAACTATACCGGTCTCCGCTTCCTCAGTCTTGTTTTCGTAATTTTTAATTTGATTTTTAATTATATTGCTTATTTCTTCCGGACGCAGGTCCAAACGTATGGTCATGGTCCCTCCAATATCATATAATAGATTTTTTACCGTTAAATCACAGTACTTGCAAGAAGTCCGCCGATCTCACCCAGCTTTTGCTTGATGCTGTCGTCGATCAATCGGTCACTCTGCACGATTCTCATGCCGCCGATGAGCGTCTTATCAATGACATACTCGATCTCCACCCTCTTGCCTGTGTGAGATTCGAGCTTTTGACGGAGCTTTTCCTTTTGAGCATCGTCGAGCTCCACCGCACTCTCTGCACGCATCTTGATTATACCGTATTTCTCATAGTAAAGTGCCTCAAATTCCTCAAAGCACCTGACTATCTCCCCCGCCAGACTTCGCTCGATCATCAGCTTGACAAAGTTGGAGATATAAAGATGCACCCGACCGTCAAGCAGCTCTCCCGCAAGGGAAATCCGCTTTTCTTTAGGTAAATTCGGATTGATCAAAAGATGCAGATACTCAGGCGTGAACAGCTTAGAAAGAGCTCTTGTCTGTTCCAAAAGTTCTTTTTCGATGTTCTCTTCGGATGCAAGCGCAAAAAGCCCTGTACCGTATTCTTTGACTATATCATTCATACGGCGTCACCTCAAAGCTGGTCAATAAAGCTGTCAATAAGCTTGCGGTGATCGTCCTCATTGATCTCACGTCCGACAACGCTCTCCGCAATCTGAACTGAAATACCGGAAATCTCGTTTTTGAGATCGTTCATAGCTTTTTTCTTTTCCTGTTCGATATCGTTCTCAGCCTTTTTCATTGTATCAGCGGCTTTTTTCTTGGCATCTGCAATGATCTCGTCTCCAAGTCTGTCAGCACGTTGAGTTGCGGCTTTAACGATAGTTTCTGCTTCATTCTGAGCCTGACTGAGCTTTTCACTATAAAGCTGGCGGTCTCTTTCAGCAGCAGCGGCTGATTCCTCCGCAGTGCGATAGATATCGTCCACCTGACCCTGACGCTCAGCCATGACCTTCTTCACAGGCTTCCATAGGAATTTTTTGAGTATGAGCATAAGCAGAAGCAGATTGATTATTGTAACAACAATATGCCAGATGTTCAGGGAGATCAGTTCAAGATATTCTCCACCCATGTTTTTTCTCCGAAATTCAGATGATTTTTGTTAATTAAAGTCTGCCAATGAAGAGATTAGGTGCAAGAAGCATGAGAAGCAGTCCCATAACGAATCCGTAGATACCTGTTGTCTCTGCGATAGCACAGCCCATGATCATTGTAGATGTAACAGAGCCCTTACATTCGGGTTGACGTCCGATAGCTTCACAAGCCTTACCTACTGCGTAACCTTCACCGATACCGGGGCCAATACCTGCGATAAGTGAGAGACCTGCACCGATAGCGCATCCTGCCATGATAATTGCTTTTGCCAGTTCCATAATCTTTCTCCTCTGAAAATGAAATTATTTTTTTCGTAATTTATTAGCCGAATCAGTCTTCGTTGACTGCACCGGCAATGTAAAGCATCGTCAGCATTGCGAAAATAAACGCCTGCATACACGAGCTGAACACATCAAAGTAAATCGAAAGCACTGCAGGAAGCCCCGCCTGAAGAAACGGTATCTTGCCAAGAACACCGGGAAGCCATCCAAGCAATGCGGTTGATAACGACGCAAGTGCTGCATAAACAAGAGCGGAGATAACAGTACCCGAGACCACGTTACCGAAGTGACGGAAGGTCATTGACACGGGTGTGCCGATCTCGGAAAGGATGTTAAAGGGTGTAAAAAGCGCGAACGGCTTTGTATACCCTTTCAGATATCCTCCAAATCCGCTTGTTTTTATCTTGTAGTAGGTAATGAGTACGAATACAAGAATAGACCAGCCCGCGATAGTGTTAAGGTCAGCGGTAGGCGGATACATGCCAAATAGTGACGACAGAGACGACAATGCCGAAAGCCCGAGAATAGCGGCGATAAACGGGGCAAATCCCATAAACCGCTCACCCATATTGCTTCTGACAAGCTTCTCTACCGTCTCAACGATCCACTCTGCCACTATCTGCCGCTTTGAGGTAGGTTTGACCTTAAGTCCTCTTGTAAGGAAGATACACAAAGCAGCGATTACAGCCATAACGATCCAGGAGTTCACCTGTGTCTCCGTTATGGGAATACCACCGAAAATCGGTATCTCAATTAAAATTTTAGCACCTGTTATGTTAATGCTGTCCATAATATCCTCTCTCGGAATTACTGAGCGTTATTATCTTTGTTTTTGTCCTCTTCTCCCGGAACAGGCCCCTTTGAAAAACGTCCGACAAACTTTTCAAATTCATCAGGCTCATCCTCTTCGTCCTCATCGTGAACAGGCTCGTAGGAAACGGGCTCATCCTTGCCTTTTTTCAACACAAACACATTCCAGAAATCACATACTGTGACAATAATCTTCGGGTAGAAAACGGAAACAAGTACGGGAATAGGGTTGATCCAGTCAATCAACAATGACGCCGCGATTACTGCGACCATTACTGCTGTTCTTGCCATGTATGAGGAGCGCATTCTCATTTTCGCCGCATTTTCATCTCCGAGAGCAAGAGCATTTGTGATGCCGACACACATGAAGAAAAAGTTGCCTACCGCATAAAGGAATCCTATCGCCGTGCCGATAAACACACTGTAGTCAAGTCTGCCGAGTGCAAGGAAAATGAGCACCACCGCCACACTGCAGCCCGCGGACCCGATGGTGATCTTGTAAATATTTTGCTTTACTTCCTTATCAAGCTTCATCTGCCGCTCCTACAATTATCTTTTATAATCATTATTGACCAAAAGTTTTGAATTTAATTTTTGCTTATGCCGATGAGAAAATATTCATCTGCAATTAGAATTATATCATGCACTTGTTCGCATTTCAATAGTTTCATGTTATATTTTTACATTTTTTACATTAAATCGTATTCATGTTAACAAGTTTAAAACAAAAAAAGAGACCCACGCTCGAGTCTCTTTTTGTCAGATTATGATTTAGTTTGCCAGTTCGTTGAACATTGCGTATGTCTTCTCAAATTCAGCCTTCTTTGCTTCAATGAACTTATCCATTTCAGCAAGCTCTTCCGCGGTATACTTGTCAGTCATACCGGGCTTGAGAGTATCCTTGTACTTACGGTCGAGTACCTGAGACCAGCCGATGCCGCAAGTGGTGATCTCGCCGCCTCTTTCAACTACAACAAGGTCGGAGTTTCCTGCGAGAAGCTCGTCAACAGCTCTTACGCCCATCTTTGTAGCGAGAACTCTGTCGGAAAGTGTGGGAGTGCCGCCGCGAACGATGTGTGCCATACGGCAGAACTTGGAT
The DNA here is from genome assembly GCA_017935805.1 of Clostridia bacterium. The sequence goes on from JAGBGV010000121.1 coordinate 6,241, forward strand.
TCAACCCAAAGTCTGTCGTTGCCTTCCTTTTCAGCAAGCTCCTTTGTGATATCGTTGATCTTCTTTGCAAGCTCCTGACCGAGAGTGGGGAATGCTTCGGAAACGATAATAAGGAAGCTTCTCTTGCCCTCTCTGCGGAGACGGATGATCTTCTCAATGCAAGCCTGCTCGTCGAAGGGACACTCGGGAATTACGCAAGCAACCGCGCCTGTAGCGATAGCGGTGTTGAGTGTGATATCACCTGCACCTCTGCCCATTACCTCTACTACATTGCAGCGAGCATGGGATTCGCAAGTGTCACGGAGCTTATCAACATCATACACAACAGACTGCATAGCGGTGTTGAAGCCGATAGTGTTGTCGGATGCGGTGATGTCGTTGTCGATTGTGCCGGGAATACCGATTGTGGGAATACCTCTCTGGGAAAGGTCTGTTGCACCGCGGAATGTACCGTCGCCACCGATAGCGATAACGCCGTCGATCTCATGCTTCTTCAAGGTTGCGATAGCCTTCTGCATACCTGCTTCTTCCTTGAACTCAAGGCATCTGTCTGAGTAGAGGAATGTACCGGAAAGCTGGATCTTGTTTGATACATCGCGGTTTGTGAGTGTAACAAGCTCGTCATGGATCATACCTCTGTATCCACCGAGACTTCCCATAACCTCAACGCCCTTTGCGTTTGCTGCGCGTACAACTGCTCTTACTGCCGCATTCATACCGGGAGCGTCGCCGCCGGATGTGAGAACGCAGATCTTTCTGAATTTCTGTGCCATAATAACTGCCCTTTCAAACTATATATTTTATTAATTATTATTATGTTTTCTTCATCGTTTTATTTTAATACAAAACGAGCGCAAAATCAATAGTTTCCATCGAGAAAACGGCAAATATTCCTGTTTTTTGCTATATTTTAACTTGATAACCTATTATATCCGATTTATTTTACTCCCTCCCCATTGAAATATTTCGGAGATTTGGTATAATATTGTCAGAAGAACAAATACGTTATCGGCAATTGCCGTTTTGAGGTGTTATATTATGAATAGATCGAAGAATACGTTTTTAAGGCTCGCCGCGCTTATCACAGTTTGCGCCACTCTTTTGTCCTCTGCCGTGATACCTGCATCTGCGGCACACAATTACAACGAAATACGCACATACAGCGGTCAGTTTACCGATGTTAAGTCCGCTGACTGGTTCTATACCAATGTTGCCGATGCATATGAGCTTGGTCTTATTAACGGTAAGACTGACACAACATTCGTGCCCGGAGGCAACGTAACCCTCGCTGAAACAATCAAGCTTGCGGCGGTTATTCACAGACTCCTTGTGAGCGGCGGTGTAGACGAAAACTACTTCACAGCTCGCTATCCCGGGGGCAATAATTGGTACGATCCTTATCTTCGCTACTGCATGACCAACAATATCGTAACGGAAGCATATCCAAACTACAACGCAAATGCAAGCCGTGCGCAGGTAGCAGTGCTATTCTCCCGTGCGGTAATGTATTCAGAAGCTAACCTGCCTGAGATCAACGATATAACACAGTACACCTTCAAGGATGTGTCTAACACCGCATGGTATGTGTCAGCCATATTCAGAATGTACCGCTGGGGCATTATCACCGGCGACGGTCATGGCAATATCAATCCCGAGTCAAAGGTAAAGCGCAGTGAGATCGCCGCGATCGTAATGAGAATAATCGACCCGGCGGAGAGAATTGACGTGGGTGCGCCGAAAGATGAGACACCTGCCGACACCCCCGACGATACAGATACCGATACTCCTCAAGTACCCGACAAGCCTACAACTGATGAACAGCCCTCAGGCACCACCGAAAGCATAGTAATCTATGAGGGCGAGCTTTCCGAAAAGACATTTACGGGAATCACAAGCGTAGCAGGTGAATTTGTCAGCGACGGAAGTATTCTCGTGCTTGACAAGTCCATTGCTATTGACAACATAAACACCCTTGCACTTGAAGGAAACAATATCTCATTCAGACTGTACGAGGGCTCAGGCTACGAGGCGCTGGGAATCATCCGCGGCTGGCTCAACGAAGCATCAGTTGGTGTTGACGGCACTGCGATCCGCTCCGATGCCGAGGTATATGCCCGCCTTAACGAGATATTCTGTATCTGGATAAACGGTGAGCGTCAGATGATCTCCGAGTTATGGTATGCAGACCACGGCGAATATACCACCTACGCTTTTTACTTCGAGGATGATATCTCCCCGGCTTCTCTTGACAGTCTCCAGTTCATGTTCGGTAAAGTAAGCAGCGATATCGCTCTTGAAGGCGGACTTGAAACTTTGGCTGACAAAATTGAGGGAGATGACAACGCGCCCCCGCCCGCAGACGACGGTGACCCAGATAACGAGTGGAATGAAGAAGCATACAAAAATGCTGTTGAAGACGCAAAGTATGAGGCTTTGTCCATTCTCTTCGAGCATGAGAGTGAGCGCTGCACCATCCTCTACGGTCGCGGTCTGTACGGCGGATTCAACAATGATTACCGACTCATTCTCATATTCCGCGACGGATCAACTCTGACCGTGGCAAAGGAACGCCTGAACAAAGTAAGAGTAAACGACAGCGGAGACGTGCTGTACTACACAGTTGACGCCCCCGACGGAATGGAAATACAGTACGGAATCAACCTGAAATTACAGTAAAATGAAATTTGATGTAAATGAATTGATCGCACATGACGGGGATATTTGTCCCTCCTGCGGCAAGCGCCACTTCGGCAAGCTGAGTGACCTCATAATCGGCAATGGTGCTGTGGGCGCTTTACCCGATCTGCTGCGAAAATACGGTGTAAAAAAGCCCTATGTCCTATGCGACTGCAATACTTACCGCGCCGCAGGTAAGACGGTTTGCAAGATACTCTCCTCCATCCCGATGGAGTACGTTCTCCATATAATTGACAGAGATCATCCTGCCCCTGACGAGCTACTTGTTGGGGAAGCCATGATGTACTGTGACAACTCTTGCGACGGAGTTATTGCGGTAGGCGGCGGTGTAATAAACGATACCGGCAAGGTCATCGCATCAGCAAAAAACGTGCCCGACATCATAGTTGGCACCGCACCCTCAATGGACGGATTTGCCTCTGCCACCTCATTAATGGAGCGCGGCGGGCTGAAGATATCCCTTAATACGAAATGCCCCGATGCAGTGATAGGTGATACGGATATTCTTGCAAAAGCGCCTCCCCACATGATCCGTTCAGGCATCGGTGACATGCTTGCAAAATACGTCAGCCTCGTTGAGTGGCAGATCGCGAATATTATTCTTGACGAATACTACTGTCCTCGCATAGCGGAAATGGTAAAGGAGGCTCTTGACACCTGCGTCAGCCGAGCAAAGGCGGCAGTGTGTGGCGACCAAACTGCAATAAGCGCAGTAATGGAAGGACTTGTTGTCTCGGGACTCGCAATGAATTATGCAGGAGTTTCCCGCCCCGCATCGGGAATGGAGCACTACATCTCCCATATCATTGATATGCGCGCTCTTGAATTCGGTACACCGTGGGATCTTCACGGCATACAGTGCGGTATCGCGACGCTTGAAACAGTGAGAGCATACGAAAAGCTGCTTGAGGTCACACCGGATATGTACACGGCACTAAAGTATGCGCGAGAGTTTGATCTTTCCGAGTGGAACGAGCATCTCCGCAAGAAGCTGGGCAAGGGAGCGGAACTTATCATCGCGGGAGACGCAAGAGAGAAGAAATACGATCTCGCAAAGCATGAGGTAAGAATCCGCCGGATAGTCGAGAGATGGGATGAGATAAAGGAAATAATCCGCACGCTTCCCTCCTCCCATTGGCTTGAAGAATTTATGCGTGACATCGGACACCCCACCTCATTCAGCGAGCTCGGACTCACAGAGAATGACACAGTTGACGCGTTCATTATGGCAAAGGACATACGCGACAAATATGTCCTCGGCAAGCTCATGTGGGACATGGGTGTGATTTGAAATAATAAAAAAACTCTTGGTGGTAGATTATGAAAGGTAAAATTCATTTAATTGTTGAGATCGTCCTGTGTGTAGCGATAGTAGCAACTATATTAATATTTGCAAGTCTGAATGAGTGGTCATACTGGCTGAGCTTGTTATTAATTGTTCCGCTGCTGATCATAGCCATATGTTTATTCAGAAAAATCAATCGTTACGTCTGCCCTCATTGCGGAAGATTCTTCACTATGACCGAGATCGATTGTGTTCTCAAAGATGAGCGACGTGAGCTTAGAGACGTAAAGGTACGTGTTAAACGCGTATCAAGGCTCAGTGGTCGGAGACATTCAGCTGGTCTGATCAATGAAAGACGCAGAATACCTCACGCTCAAAAAATCAATGTCTACAGCTGCACAGAAATGTGTACAAAATGCGGAGAGTGCAGAGTTGTAGAAATAGCAGAACCCGAAGAATAAACCAACAAACAAAAGACAGCCTACGATATGTAAGCTGTCTTTTCTTTTTGCTTATTTTATCTTACAGCACGTTGCACTTAAATCCCAGAGCCTCAACAGCTGCGACAATTGCCGCCGCGTCGAGCTTTTCGGGGCAAGTTACAGTTGCTCTGCCAAGCTTGAGATCAATTTCAGCCTTGCCGCCAAGCTTCTTGATTGCGTCTGCTACCTTCGCAACACACTTTTCGCAGTGCATACCCTCGATCTTGAAGTTTACCTTTTTCTTTTTTGCAAATAACATTTTTTCTTCTCCTTTGACTTGCTGTCATTATATTCGTAATTAATACTTCGCCTTGTATCTCCGCAGCCGCAGTGCATTTGTTACCACACACACGCTGGAGAGTGACATTGCAGCCGAGGCGATCATCGGTGTCAGAGCTATGCCGAAAATGGGGAACAGAGCACCTGCCGCGATGGGTATGCAGAGGATATTATATCCAAACGCCCACGCAAGGTTTTCAGCAATATTCCGCATTACCGCATGCGAAAGATCCACAGCCCGCGCCGCATCGGTCAGGTCACTTCTCACAAGAATCACTCCCGCCGATTCGATAGCAATATCTGTTCCGTGAGCCACCGCCATACCGCAGTCAGCCATTGCAAGAGCAGGAGCATCGTTCACTCCGTCGCCTATCATCACAGCATATCGCCGTTTATTGTCACCAAAGTACTCGCCGGACATGAGTTTTTCCACATAGGCAGACTTTTCGTGAGGCTTTACACCGGAGATAACGTGGCCTATTCCCGCATCCCGTGCAATCGCTTTTGCCGTTGATTCACAGTCGCCTGTCAGCATGAATACGTCAAATCCCTGCTCTGTCAGTCGTCTCACCGCTTCGCGGCTTGAGGGCTTTATCTTGTCGGAAAGTGCGATAATTCCGCAGAGTTTTCCGTCACGGGCAAACATTACAGGTGTTTTTCCTTCTGCCGCATATTCGTCAAGGCGGTTTTTCACCTCGTCAGACACGCTTACACCGCATTCCGTGAGATATTCGAGATTTCCGCCCAGGCAGTCGTGACCGTCAATATATCCGCGGACACCGCCGCCGAAGGTCTGTGTAAAATCAGTCACCTCACACGCCTCGACGCCATTTTTCGCAGCATATTCAACTATCGCCACGCCGATCGGGTGCTCACTCAGGCTCTCAAGGGAAGCCGCTACACAAACAAGCTCCGTCTCCACCTCGAAAGTATCGGAAACGCTCATCTTGCCCTCTGTAACAGTTCCTGTTTTGTCAAGAACGGCAACACTTGCCTTGTGAAGCACGTCAATAGCGTCCGCTGATTTTATTAGAATACCAAGTCCCGCGCCTCTGCCTACACCGCACATTATCGCCGTAGGGGTTGCAAGTCCGAGAGCACAAGGACAGCTTATCACGAGAACGGATATGCCAAATCCCACCGCACGGTGCAGTGAGCCGTCGAATATCATCCAAAGGGCAAAGGTCAAAAGTGCAATACCGCAAACGATAGGCACAAACACTCCGCTGATCTTGTCTGCCAGCTTCTGAACAGGGGCCTTACTTGATGCCGCGTCATCCACAAGCTGTGTGATCTTTGCAACTGTCGTATCCTCGCCAACGTGCACCGCCTCGATTTCAGCATACCCGTATGTGAGTATAGTTCCGCAGATGAGAGTATCGCTCACATTTTTTGAGACAGGTGCGCTCTCGCCCGTAATTATGCTCTCGTCAGATGTACCGCCACCTGTCAAAACAACACCGTCGCAAGGCACAGACGCACCTGCGCGAACTATCACACGGTCACCAACCAGAAGCTCCTCCGAGGGAACGGTGAGAGTTTGTCCGTCACGGATAACCTCAGCTGTTTTCGGTGTCAGCGCCATCAGCTTGCGAACCGCGTCGGATGTATGCCGTCTCGCCCGAGTTTCAAGTATGCGCCCGAGGGTAATGAGCGTCAGGATCATTGTCACCGACTCAAAATACAGTTCCTCCGAGAAAACATGAGCCTCACCGCCGTTCAGATAAGCGTGGATCATGCATCCGAGGATATACAGTCCGTACAGCATTGATGCCGCCGCACCCGTTGCCACGAGAGTGTTCATGTTTGCGCTTTTGTGAAGTGCGCTTTTTGCTCCGTCGATGAAATAGTGTATGTTGATGATTATTACAGGAATTGCTATCACCAGCTGAACAAGCGCGTAAATGATTGGCGCGACACCATGTCCGTGAGGATTCATAAAAGCAGGCAAAGGCAGGTGCACCATATGCCCCATGGTAACGTACATCATGATGACAGAGAGGATCGCTGATGCAACAAACCGCTTTATCATGTCGCGGTATTTTCGGTTTTCTTCCTCCTCCGACACCTCGCGCTTCACCCACGGCCCTGCAGAATATCCTGCGTCGCCTACGGATGAAAAGATCTTCTCTTCAGTCAGGATACTGTTATCATAAGTGAGGGTCATAGAATTTGTCATGAGGCTGACAGATGCTTCCTCGACCCCGTCAAGTGAGAGGACACACTTTTCTACCGCCGCCTGACAAGCCGCGCATGACATTCCTCCCACAGAATATTTCTTTGTCGTCATATGTTCTCCTTTCTTCACTGCCACATTAGAAAAATGCAGTTAGCAGTGAGTAACTGAAAGTCGCAGATTTGCCGCAATCAGCATTTCTGCCAAACTGCGGACGGATTATTTACAATTCTGCGCCGAAACGGATCATTGTTTTTATAAATTGAACTGCGTTCTCACCCTGTAGATTGAACGCGATCGGAACTGCTTCGCCAATTCCTGCCGCAATAAGGCTGATTCCGCAGTTGACTGAGAGAGTCTTGCCTGTGCCGATCTCGCCCTGTGTAAGACGTGAGAACACAGCGTTGATCATTCCGCCGTGAGTAACGCCCACAACTGTCTTTTTGCCCGACGCCTCAAGCATATCGTCCATGGCATGAAGCATTCTCTTAGCCGCAAGCGGAACTGACTCCACATTTCCTGCCTGACGCTCACCCTTCGGGTATTTTTCAATGCGCTCCTCAAGAGTAAGTCCGGACAAGCTGCCGTAATCTCTCTCGATAAGCCGCTCAATTACAACAGGCTCGCCAAATCCGAGAGACCGAGCAACATATTTCGCAGTTTCATGCGCTCTGTCAAGAGGAGACGTGCAGACTGCGCCAAATGATACGCCGCACCTCTTTATGTCAAACACAAGCTTTGCGAGAGTTTCTGCCTGGGAATGACCCATAGCGTTAAGCGGTACGTTTTCCCTGCCCTGCAGTC
>JAGBGV010000017.1 GCA_017935805.1 Clostridia bacterium
CAAACGTACGCCCCTGCAGAGTATGATACCCGTGACGGTACGCCATATGCCTCTATTGCCGCTGCAATTTTACGCACAGGTAAGGTGGTAAAATACGCATCCGCACCGTCTGCAGATATTTCTTCGTCACTTGGCTGTGCTCCATTGTTGTCGGGTATTGCTGCATGGCGAAGATTAATTCCGACAAGTTCAGGGGTTATTGCATTTCTGCCGCCTGCTTGGCCAACACAAAGAATTACATCTGGGTGAATTGCGCCCGCTTCGCTTATAACCTTTTCTGCGGCTACCCCAAACACAACCGGGATGCGAAGTTTAGTCAATTCGTAGCCATTAATAACATCCGGCAAACGTTTTACCGCTTCCCAAGAGGGATTTATCTGCTCTCCGCCAAATGGCTCAAAGCCTGTTATCAGTAGTTTTTTCATTTTCTTTATTTTACCGGCTGAGGAGCACCCTGTTCACCGCTATCGGACAAACACGAGGGAATCATGTCCTCCGGAGCACAGCCGTTTATCTCCTTGATCGTTATTTCATCCCAAATATCAGAGAGTGACTGGCCGTCAAACACCTTTGCCGAGACAAACTCATCAAACTTGGGATAGTCAAATGCGTTATTTCCGTCAGGTGTAAGGCCATACCAATACACGTCGGCTTTCGTCTCTCTGTGGGGTAGTTTTCCCATCCAGCACAAGTTATACTTTTGACTATCGCCCACGACAAAAAGAATTTCAATGCAGTAACGCCCTTCGGTTTCAAAGGACATTATTCTTTTGAATAAGTCAAATGAAATCATACGTCCTCCCCCGATAGCTTTTCAATAGCACCTGCAACATACTCGGCTGTTCCCTCACCATACTTGTCGATGTTATTCTTGAATCTATCGTCGCATACATACATCTTTCCAAGTCCGGAGAGAATCTCGTCGGTGCAGGTATAATAGTTTGCTGTTATGTGTGCCTGCAGCTTGGCAACAAGTGCTTGTGCTTCGGCAGAATCAGTACTCGCGCCTTTATTCTTGAGCACAGCAAAATCGCTGAAAATCGCCATCAAGCCATCGTTTGCTTCAGTCCACTTTTGTTTAGAATAATTCTTTGTCTTTTTCTCGTACTCTCTATATTCGTTAGTGTTTCCGAATCGCTCACGAACCTCATTTTCATAGTTATTGCTCATTAATTATCCTCCGATATTATTAACCTGACGATTTTTCATCTTTCGAACATCTTTTTCATATATTGAATTCGCCGCGCCACAGCATTTTTAGACACTGTTGCCCCCGTTGCCGCATCAAAGCCGTGCATTGTTCCTTTTGTTTCGTTCAAAACCACATCAACTCCTGCCGCTTTAAGTGCATCGGCATAGGCTACCCCTTCGTCACGAAGGCAGTCAAACTCTGCTGTCTCAACATAGGCATCAGGCAAGCCGGCAAATGAATTCGCTTCCATTGGTGAAGCGTACGCAATATTCGATAGTTTTTCGTCTTGGACATATCCCTGCCACATCATGGCAGATAGAGTTGAATTCCACATAGGTGTGTCGGTAAACTTGCGGTTGGACTCCGTATCCATTCTTCTATCTGTTACAGGGTATACGAGAAGCTGAAAACACGGCATATCTATTCCGCGATCCCTTGCCATCTGACATACTGCGGCAGCAAGAGCACCACCAGCGCTGTCTCCTCCAACTGCAATTCTGTTCTTGTCTATTCCAAGTCTTGACGAATTTTCAAAAGTCCACTTCAATGCAGCATAGCAATCCTCTGACGGCGTGGGATGAGGATTTTTCGGCGCGAGTCTGTATTGTACAAACGCAAGCTTGCAACCAACTTCCAGTGCGTAACGCTTTGCAATTTTATAGTGATACCACGCAGCACCAAAGAAGAATCCTCCGCCATGATAATACACCAGACAAGGGGAATTTTCTACTATACCGCGAGGCTCGAAAAGGAGCACTTCAATTTCAGCGCCGTCATAGCTTTTTATTCTGTTTGATGTAACTTCTATCTCATCCTTACGCTTTATCCAGCGGGGCGCTCGCATCATTGACCCAAGCGCTCCTGCCATTTTTACGTTTCTGATCGGCGGAGTGAAATAGCAAAATGGAGATAATTCTTTATCAATAGGATATTTCATGCTTATTTATCTCCGAAATATTTTGCTATCTCTTCCATTCGGCTTTCCTGCTTTACCGAGAAAGGACAACGACTCTCACAATGACCGCAGTGCAAACAAGCTCCGGCGTTTACTGACAGCTTTGTGTAATGGTTGGCGGCGATATCGTCACCTGCAAGAACAAGATCATAATACTTGTTAACAAGACCGATATCAATTCCGGCAGGACATGGCTGACAGTGATTGCAATACACACAAGTGCCTGTAACCGTATCAGCTGTAAAGTCGGCAATTACGGAATAATCTTTCTCTTCCGCTGTAGCTGTGAGGAACTTAATCAGCGTGTCAAGATGCTCCATTGTCTGAACTCCCGGCACTACCGTAAGTACTCCGGGTCGGTCGATGGCATACTGCAGGCACTGATTGTGAGTAAGAGCCACACCAAACGGGGACTGATCGGCAGACAACAGCTGACCTGCGTGGAACGGTTTCATAACTGATATGCCGATTCCCTCTCGCTTACAGCGTTTTAACAGGTCTGATCTTTCACTAACAGTACCGATACCGTAATCGTCACCCTTTTCAAAGTCATAGGCGGGATTGAGTGAAAACATCATCATGTCAACAAGTCCTGTGTCAATTATCCGGTTTGCTACGCTGGGTGTGTGTGAAGAGAATCCAATATGACGCACTGTGCCCTGCTCTTTCAGTTCTTTAAGGTAGTCAAGCACACCGATCTCACAAAGCTTATCAAAATCCTCATCGTCGTCAACACAATGGAGAAAACCGAAGTCAACATAATCTGTGCCCAGCTCTTCAAGCTCCCACAGAAATGTTTTCTTGATCGTGTCGAAGTCCCTGCACCATCCGTACTCACCGCGTTCATCGTAAACTGCACCGAAGTGTACCTGCAGAAACACTCTGTCACGGCAGTCTTTTATTGCTCTGCCGACAGGTGCATATGTTGCTCCCGCTGTGCACATATCAAAAAAGTTGATACCGTTAGCTATCGCCTTGCGAACAATCGCCTCAATTTCATCAGCCGGAGTCTTGCCGATGCCTCCCATACCGATACCGAGCACACTGAATTTTTCACTTTCATTGCCGCGTGGCAGTTGTCTGTATTCCATGTCATTCCCCTTAGTGTTATCTATACTTTTCACAAATTTTTGCAAGTATTTCCTTATCTGCCGGACAGAAATCGTAATTTGGTATCTCATCAGGTGTGATCCACTTCATATCGTTATGCTCCAGCATCTGCGGCTCACCCTCGGAGATAGAAGCGCAAAATAATGTCAGATGAACCACAGCATCGGGATATTCATGAACAACATCCATAAATTCCTCTCCTACAGATACGGTTATGAGCAGCTCCTCTCTGCATTCTCTGATAAGTGCATTCTCCTTTGTTTCGCCAGGCTCTACATTGCCCCCAACGAACTCCCAAAGCAGTCCGTTTCCCTTGTGTGCAGGACGCTGACATATTAAAAATTTTTCTTTTTCCCATATAAGTGCCGCAACTACTTCTATCATTTTTCGATCCTTTGCCGTTCCAATTTCAAATTATCAAAATATATTATATCACACCCTTTACAACTTCGCAAGTGTACTATCATGGTCTTGGTTTGGTTTTACTGTTTTGTGAAATGAGTGTGATCTTTCCCCCATTTAAGAGACATTTTTCCTTTTGCTTATTGACAAAACCGCAATTATAATATATAATATCATAGTCAATTCGTTGACAAACGCAACTGAATATCGGG
>JAGBGV010000122.1 GCA_017935805.1 Clostridia bacterium
ACCCTTGGCAAGAGCGTTGGCAGTGACGCAAAGAATCACAAAAAGACTGTACTGTCATTCCTTAAGATGAATGAGGCGGAGGACGAGGAAACTCTTCTCACACTCCTTGCGGTTGAGGTCATCTCTGAATATGCAGACAGCGAAAACCTGTGTAATCTCGCTCTCTGGCTGCTTTCAAGACGTAAATGAGACTTGATTTATATCTATCCGCGAACGGGTTTGCGAAAAGCAGAAGCCGTGCATCAGAGCTTATTGCCGGCGGATTTGTGACTGTGGACGGTAAAACTGTAACGAAGCCTGCATATGACGTAAATGGCGGAAATGAAGTCAAAGTCACGGGCGAGGAGCACGGATTCGTTGGACGCGGCGGTATGAAGCTCGACGGAGCACTTACGCGCTTTGACATCAGCGTCAAGGATTTTATCTGTGCAGACATCGGAGCATCCACCGGCGGATTTACCGATTGTTTACTGAAACGAGGCGCGGCGCATGTGTACGCAGTCGATTCGGGACACGGTCAGCTTGACGATAGTCTTGTAAACGATCCGAGGGTGACTAATATTGAGGGATGCAACGCGAGATTTCTTGACGAGAGTGTTATCCCCGAAAAATGCAATTGCGCCGTGTGTGATGTGTCATTCATTTCGCAAACCTTGATTATACCCGCTTTGCCGAAAATACTTGCTGACGGCGGTATATACGTTGCACTTATCAAGCCGCAATTTGAATGCGGAAGAGAAGCGCTGTCAAAAGGCGGCATCGTTAAGGATAAAAAACAACATATCGCGGCAATAAGAAAAGTTCTGTCAACATCCATTGAAAACGGTCTCATGCCTCGTAAAATTATGAAGTCCCCAATCAAAGGCGGTGACGGAAACACTGAATTTCTGTTTTACGCTACAGTTGGCGGTATGGCAAATGTAGACGAGAACGATATCAGGGAGGCTGTAAATGAATAGAGTAACAAATCTTCTGCTGATACCGAATACACAAAAACATATAGATCACGACAAGTTATTCTCACTCATAAAGCGGCTTAAAGATGGCGGTTGCAGAGTTGGAGTGCTCAAGGATGCGGTTGGCGTAACGGAATTCCTCAGTGAGATGGTATATGTCATTGACAATATTTCCGAGGTTGCATGCTGTCAGGTTGCTGTTGTTCTTGGCGGTGACGGCTCAATAATTGACGCTGCCCACAGAGTAATGGGATTTGACATTCCGATAATCGGAATCAACTTCGGACATGTCGGATTCCTTACGGAAATTGAACTTGGTGAGCTCGACCTTATCGACCGACTCATCTCGGGTGAGTACACAACGGACGAGCGAATGATGCTTGATGCAGTAGTTGTGGATTGGGACGGTAAAGAAAGGGTAAAGTACACGGTACTTAACGACCTTGTACTTACCAACGGACCTGTTGCAAGGCTTATTACATTCGATGTTTATTGTGACGGGGTAAAGGTGCAGACTTGTCGTGCTGACGGCTCGGTAATAGCGACACCTACGGGAAGCACTGCATATTCTCTGTCTGCAGGAGGCCCGGTGCTTGATCCGACACTTGAAGGAATCTGCTTCACCCCCATCTGCCCCCATACATTAAGCAGCAGACCGGTTGTTTTCAGAGGAAACTCAGAAATCACCGTGTCGAACATAAAAAACAATAACTCTTCCGTTTATCTTAATGCAGACGGAAAGGACGTTATCCATATAAACGAGGGCGACAGTATATCCATCCGGATGTCCGAGTACAAGATCAAGCTTGTTCGGTTCAAGGGATACGGATTCCTCAGCGTTCTTAACGCAAAGCTGTCAGATAATTGATTTGCAAATAATTTTTTGAAATACAACCCCCCGGGAAGCCGGTTGAAAGGAACGTCATGAAAGTTAAAAGACACAACAAAATTCTTGAGATCATCGAGAGCTACAATATTGAAACACAGGAGGAGCTTATTGCGAAGCTGAAGCTGGCAGGCTTTGATGTTACACAGGCAACAGTATCCCGTGATATCAGAGAACTGAAGCTGCTCAAGCAGATGTCTGACATGGGAACATACAAGTATGTAGTGCCCAAGAACAACGTCAGTGAGAATCAGCATGTCTACAGCCGCGCTATTGCAAGCTCTATCAAGAGTGTTGACTCCTCATATAACGATATCGTGATTAAGACATATCCCGGTATGGCTCAGGCTGTTGCGGCAGGAGTTGATTCTCTCCACGAGGCTGATATTCTCGGTTGCGTAGCGGGAGACGACTGCATTATCATCGTGACACGTGACGCTGATTCTGCCGTTGCAATTTCACACAGAATTACAAAGCTTATCAATTCTTAAAATCATAGGATCGGAGCATAACTATGCTTTGGAACTTGTATATTGAAAATATCGCCGTTGCAAAGCAGCTTGAGATACAGTTCAGAGACGGATTTACCGTACTTACCGGTAAAACAGGTGCCGGCAAGTCGATCATTATTGACAGCTTACTATTGCTTTGCGGAGCCAAAAACGCAAGAGAGCTTGTGAGAAGCGGTGAGGATAAGGCTGTAGTTTCCGCAATATTCACCGCAAACGATGTTGTGAGAGCGCGCCTTGCCGAGCTTGGATATGAGCCTGACGAAAACGGTGAAATAGAGCTGATGCGTCAGATAACATCCGACGGTCGGTCAACTGCGAAGATCAACCGCAGAACAGTACCGCTGTCAGTGCTGAAGGAGATTTCTCCCGTACTGCTCAGTATTCAGACTCAAAGCGAGCGCAACGCATTTGCGGATAAGGGCACTTACACAGGACTCCTTGATGCTTTTTCCGACACTGAAAGCGAGCTTGCCGAATATAAGAATCACTATGCAATCGTAACCGAAATCCGCGGACAGATAGCTAACCTGAAGAAAGCCATGTCACAGCGAGAAATGATGCTCGACATTCTGAAGTATCAGAAGAAAGAGATCGACTCAGCCAAGCTGAACGCAGATGACGAGGAAGAAAAGCTGATCAGACTTCGCACAAAACTTCGCAGCATCGAGAAGGTTTCTAAGTATTCTTCCGTAGTATCAAAAGCCCTTGCATACAGCGAAAAGGGTTCGACGGCGGCTTATCTTATCGAGCGAGCTGAAGCGGCACTTGAACAGCTCTCTGACGTGGTTGAAGATGCTGATGATATGATATCCCGCCTCAGAAGCTATCGTTACGAGATCATTGACATTGCCGAAAGGGTCAAGGATGCACTTGATGACGGCGAGATAGGTGATCCCGCGGCAAAGCTGACACAGGTTGAGTCGCGTTTGTCCGTTATTGAGCGGATGAAGAAGAAATACGGCGAAACCATCGCTGAAATTAAAGCGAAGCGTTACGAGATCGCGGCACAGATTGCTGATCTTGAAGATGGCGACTTCAGACTCAGTGCACTCGAGAAGAAACTTGCAGAAGCTGAAGAGAAAGCGGCTGAAGCGGCGGCAAAAATCACCGCAAAAAGACAAGCGGCGGCAGAAAAGCTGTCTGCGGAGATAGTCGAATCACTCCGATTCCTTGATATGCCGAAGGTCAGATTCAGAATATCCGTTAACCCTGTGAGGGAAAACGGAAATCTATCTTTCAAAGCGGACGGCGTGGATGATGTGGACTTTCTAATATCGGTAAACACCGGTGAGGAATTGCAATCTCTCGGCAAGGTATCTTCAGGCGGCGAGCTGTCAAGAATTACCTTGGCAATAAAATCCGCCCTTGCAGGGAAGAATGATTCCGGAACTATCATTTTCGACGAGATCGACGCAGGCGTATCCGGCGGCACATCTGAACGAATCGGTATAATGCTTGATAAGCTCTCGAAAACTGCACAAGTTATTTCAGTTACTCACTCATCGCAGATCGCCTCAATTGCGGGATGCCACCTGCTTATTGAAAAATCAGAGATAGAGGGTAGAACTGAAAGCAGCGTCCGCGAAATTACAGGCGACGAAAGAACAGCGGAGATCGCACGTATTATCGGTGGTATTGACGTTACCGAAAAGCAGACTGCGGCGGCTCGCGAAATGCTAAACAAGAATAATAAATAATTACTAATACACAGGAGCACAAAACCAATGACAATTTTTGACGAACTCAAAGCGCGCGGTCTTATTGCGCAGATGACAGATGAAGAACAGATCAAGGACCTTATCAATAACGGTAAGGCTACATTCTATATCGGATTCGACCCCACAGCTGACTCCCTCCACGTAGGTCACTTTATGGCTCTTTGCCTTATGAAGAGACTTCAGATGGCAGGCAACCGTCCTATCGCACTTATCGGTGGCGGTACTGCCATGATCGGTGACCCCTCCGGCAGAACCGATATGCGTTCAATGATGACACGCGAAACTATCCAGCACAACTGTGACTGCTTCAAGAAGCAAATGGAGCGCTTCATTGAATTCGGTGAAGGCAAGGCACAGATGGTTAACAACGCAGACTGGCTTCTTGACCTAAATTACGTTGACGTTCTTCGTGAGGTAGGCGCTTGCTTCTCCGTAAACAACATGCTTCGTGCTGAATGCTACAAGCAGAGAATGTAAAAGGGTCTCTCTTTCCTCGAATTCAACTACATGATC
>JAGBGV010000123.1 GCA_017935805.1 Clostridia bacterium
CGCCGATGCGTGTTTTTGTTTCCGATGGGGGAAGGTGGATTCGAACCACCGAAGGCGTTGCCAGCAGATTTACAGTCTGTCCCCTTTGGCCACTCGGGAATTCCCCCTGGAGCTGGTGATCGGAGTCGAACCAACAACCTGCTGATTACAAATCAGCTGCTCTGCCATTGAGCCACACCAGCATATTATATAATTTTTACGCTCACATTTTGTAGATTTTTAACTACTCTCGTGCGAACGTTGATATTATACCATGACAGAGGTCTTTTGTCAATACCATTTTCAAAAAAACTCGATAAAATTTTTTCATGCAAAATTTCCGTCGAAAACAGCGAGCTGACCGCCCAACTACGGTATAGCTCGCTGATCTTATTATTCAAAGCAGTTTACGATCTCCTTGAACCGTCTTCCACGGACCTCGAAATTGGGGAATCGGTCGAATGATGCGGATGCGGGAGAGAGGATCACGGTGTCGCCTGCCTTGGCTGCAGCTCTTGCGTCGCCGATCGCACCCTCGAAATCTGCATTCATTATGATCCGCAGGCTATCTTTATGACTCTGGTAATCTGCGTGAGAAGTGATCGCGGAATAAATCTTCTCGGCAGTTGCGCCTGTGAGGACTACTGTGTGTACTGTTGAAGAGAAAATCGCATCTGCCAGCGGCTCATAGGGAATATTTTTGTCGTAGCCGCCAGCTATGAGGACCACAGGTCTATCGCTTATTGCCGACAAAGCCGCCGCTGTTCTTGTGGGGGAGGAGTCGATAGATCCGTTGATGTAGGTTACCCCCTCAAGCTCGCGAACGAATTCAAGACGGTGCTCAACTCCGCCGAAGGTGCGAGCCACTTCGCGGATCTTCTCTACAGTTGTGTAACCGTGAGTCAGGGCGATGGCGGTCATGTAGTTGGCGGTATTGTGCAGTCCGGGGAGCTTTATGTCAGAGCGCTGCATGATCTCAATTTTGCCTTCACCCGGGAAGCTTGAGTAGATCGCGCCGTTTTCCAGCCATACCGCGCTGTCGATCTCCCGAAGAAGTCCGCTTGGCAAGGGCTCAAGAGAGAAATATGTTACGGGAGTGGCAGTTTTTTGCATTTCACGAGCGATCTCACAAGTGATGTCATTGTCTTAGTTCAGTACCGCGCGGCCTGCGTTTTTAAGAATACGCCGCTTTGCCTCGATGTACTCTTCCATTCCCGTGTGCCAGTTGAGATGATTGGGTGTGATATTGGTAATAGCCGCCACGTCGATCGGGGCATCTATGGTCATCAGCTGGAATGAGGACAGCTCAACTGCCACCGCGTCGTCTGCCTCGATCTGATGATAACGGTACAGGAGAGGCTCGCCGATGTTGCCTCCGAGAATAGTCTTTCCCACTGGAGAGAGGAGCTTTGAGGTGATGGTCGTTGTGGTTGACTTGCCGTCGCTGCCTGTTATCGCGAATGTGGGACAGGGGTGAAGTGAGAGGAACATTTCCATCTCGGAGGTGATTACGGAGCCATGTTTCCGTGCCGCTTCAAGCTCGGGAATGTCAGGGCGGATTCCGGGGGAACGGAACACTATATCCTCGTCAATGTCAGAGAGATAGTCCTCGCCTGTTATAAGCTGTGCGCCGAGGGAAAGCAGCTTTTCACCGTTCTCTCCAAGCTCGGAGAGGGATTTTTTATCGCGCACTGTCAGCTTGTCACACCAAGGGGAGATCATCTCAGCCAGCGGCATATTTGATATACCCGCGCCGAGAAGTGACACGGATTTGCCGCAAAAATATTCTTTTAACGAAGCTTTCATAAAAAACCTCCGATAACTGTTTGTCATATACAGTAATTATATACCAAAAAATCTGTTTTGGCAACAAGTATTGAAGTAAAAAACAGTCGCCCTTATGCTCTCTCTCGCATATACTGCCCATGAAAGTGAAATTTCCCATATGGACCATGACTAAATCGTGTCTCTGTTGCAAATAATATTTCATGAAAGCAAAGGATAGCATCAGAAAGGAATGAGGTAAAGTGACGATCAAGCGAGGGGATATCTACTACGCTGACCTTAGCCCTGTGATAGGAAGTGAGCAGGGTGGCATCAGACCTGTACTTATAGTTCAGAACGACGTTGGAAACCGTCACAGTCCGACTGTTATAGCGGCGGCGATCACCAGCAGAATGGGTAAAACGAAGCTGCCGACACATATTGACATATACGCCGAGCAGGTGGGGCTTCAGAAGGATTCGGTGGTACTGCTGGAGCAGATGCGGACCATTGACAAGAAACGGCTTGGTGAGAAAATGGGGCATCTGGACGAGGCTACCATGACCGCGGTGAATAATGCGATTGGAATAAGCTTGGGACTGAGGCTTGAATAAGAGGTGCTCCCTCTTCACACCCCATTTCTGCCGTTTCACTCCACCTTATCAGCTGATGGTAGGGGATGGCGTCCTCGACATCCCGCTTCAAACAAGATAAAACTGCACTTTTCCTCTTTTATCTTCAACCGGATTTTTACGTTCAACCAAAGTCACCGCTATCGCGGAGATGATAAGAGGTGTAGACGTTGACACCTCTTATCGATCACCCAACGCCAAGGGAAGAAGAGCTTGTGCTCGATTGACTCGTCAATCTTCACACTGCGCTGTTCTCCCCTTTGGAAACCCCTCTTGTTTTCCGTGAAGTTGTGAACTAACTACATCCACATCAATCAGTTTCACCTTTGTCTACCACAGACACGCCTACCTTACTTGAACTTACTCGTAAAGTTAGATTGTCACGGTCAATAAACTTTTCGATTTCTTGCAAGCATAAACTGAATTTGGCACAAAGGTGAGGATTTTAATGAGAGAAAGTCATATTCCCGAAAAACAAAAAAGAGACTCCCTCGAGCCTCTTTTTCATTTATTGTATTTTCTTCCCGAATTTCACCTGCGAGAGGAGAATGCCGCAGAAGATCAGCACGCAGCCGATATACGCAGTGATTGACATTTTCTCATTCAGAATTATTGCGCCGCCGACAGCTGAAAACACCGCTTCCGTTGAGAGGATGATGGACGCGGAGGTTGGTTCGCTGTGCTTTTGACCGAGAACCTGACAGGTGTACGCCACGCCAACGGACATAAGACCGCAATACAGCACCGGAATGAGTGCCTCGTTGAGCTGTGCCATGGTGGGAGATTCAAAAATCAGCATTCCCACAAGATTGAAGAGTGTACAAACCCCAAACTGCGTCATTGAGAAGCGGAGAGAGTACATCTTCTGACCGAAGGTGTCGATTATCAGTATATGTATTGAGAAAAGGACCGCGCAGCAGATCAGCAGAATATCCCCTTTGGTGAAGGTAAGCCGTCCGCCATTCATGCACACGAGAAACAGACCGCCAACACCGAATATAGCGCCGATCCAGGTCTGGAGCCCTGTCTTTTTCTTCAGAAATATGCCGATTATGGGCACAAGCACCATGTAAAGACCGGTGATGAATCCGGATTTGCCTGCTGCAGCTGACGGGTCAGCCATTTCAACTCCAAGCTGCTGGAGATATGAAGCGGTTGCCAAAACGATACCCGCAACTACCCCGACTGCCAAGGTGTTTTTCATCATCGCCTTGTCCCGGGCGTTTCTTTCAAAAATCAGAATTACGGGAATTAGTGACAGCGTGCCCAACAGATAGCGAGAGAAATTGAAGTAGAACGCGGGCATTGAGTCTGCGCCCATTCGCTGCGCAACGAAGGCAAAGCCCCATACCACTGCCGCAGTTACAAGGAAGATTATCCCTTTCATTGAGTTTTGTTTTTTCATTAATTCACCTCTATGTGTGATTCTATCACCAATATAACATATTTGGCGAAAAAAGTCAATAAACCCGCACCTGATCCTGCTGCGTTTCACTTGCAGGGCAAGTTAGATCGAGGGGTATCGCCAAAACAGAAAAGCCCACTCGGGCAGTGAGTGAGCTTTATGTTTCAGGGTCAATCCTCAAGATCGTTATAGATTTTTTCGTATGTTTGAATCATTGTGACAATAGTTTGCTCTCTGCGACAGAATGCACTGCAGACAGATTCGATCGCTTCCTTTCGTGCGTCTCCATCCATGTCGATGTGTTCCTGACAAACAGAATATATTGCATCGGTCAAGCTGGACAGTGCATTACTGTCACCCAGCAACTGCTCCTGAAGCTTTACGATCTGCTCGAATGCTTCTCTTTTGGTGAGTGCTTTATTTTCCATTTTATTTTCCTCCAAATATTGTTTCGGAGGACACGCAAGGCATATTTTGTTTTCACCTACGAAGCGTGCCCTGCCGTTTTTCACAAGACCTTTTGCCCGTTTGGGGTAGGTCGCTTCATATTCGTTTCCTTGCTCATCAACAACAATAATGTTTTTTTCGATGGGTGTCGCCCCCTTGCATTGATTTGCTTTTTGTGAATGTCGTTTTTTGTTATGGGTACCGTCCCCAAATCAACAACTTTATTGTAACATATCGAAAAAGTTTTGTCAAGAGATATTCACACGGCCGATAAACCGCGAACCTGATCCTGCTGCGTTTCACTTGCAGGGCAAGTTCGATTGAGTGGTGTCTGTAGAAACAAAAAAAACCACGCTGTGCGTGAGGATTTTTATTTAGAAGGCGTGTTGACAAAAAAGATGCCATATAAAACAATATCATTTTAATTTTACTCCATCGCGAAAAGCGTTCCCTACCTTTTCACCAATCACAAGATACGCTTGATTCATAGAATCATAGGTGATAGGGCGAAGTTTTGATGGATCAATTCTTCCGTCTTCCTTCAAAACACATTCGTCGGCACTTACGTTGACGATTTTTCCAACTAAGCGGCAACTCTCCTCATCATAGGAAACCAACGTACATTCTATCGCCATTGGTAACTCTTGAATAATGGGAGCATCTATAAACTCACTCTTAATACAATGAAATCCTGCTCTTATCATTTTATCAGGAACATCATTCCCAGACACAATACCCAAATAATCGCATTCGACAACATGAGTAGCATCAGCCATGCTTACTGTAAATGCTTTCCGAGAAAGAATGTTTTGTGTGGTTTTATGATCTTCCGCAACACAGAAAGAAAGCTCATCGGAATCACTGATTCCTCCCCACGCAACATTCATGGCGTTAGGAGTACCGTCATTATTATA